>NZ_JBIWFC010000047.1:0-1000 GCF_044762845.1 Lysinibacillus sp. NPDC096382 | reverse complement strand
GGGCTTCCCCCTGTGAGAGTAGGACGTCGCTAGGCACCTAAAAAGTCGAGGATTTAATTCCTCGGCTTTTTTTTCTGTGAAAATAAATAATTTCTTGACCTATAATTTACAGCGTTTATGTACCGGGCGCGTTAATTATAAAACGTGAAAAGAGAGATGTATCGTATATTCGATGCATCTCTTTTTTTAATGTGTATCTGCCATGCGTATGAACTATGGGGTACAAGTTCAGAACTGCGAGGATGGAAGTAATGATAAGACTAATAGCAGGGTGTATCTGTGAGGTCGAGGAATCTGAAAGAAGCTGGCGGCAAAGCGTCGATCAATGTCCACGATGAAGGTGAATAACTTAAATTTAATAAGCATTTTAGACCAACATGTGTACTTTAACATAGCTAATGTTATGACAGCTTCAATGAAAAATATCAAACGTTATAGTTCGCAAGAACAAAAGAATGTGCAACCTGTCCAATCTGTGATGATTCCCTCTGTCTAAATGTTTTCAACATAAAATGTGATGGTAGTGGATCGTCCAAATGGTACTACAATCACAAACTCTAGCGTAATTTTTAAAAATGTAGTTTCCTTAACAGGAGCAGTTTAAGCTCTTGTAAAATATGTTTTATGAAATTGATTCAATAGAGATTAGGAACACAAAATATTAAATTGATTGTGAGTCTAATTATAAAATTGTTTTTCAATAATAAATATAGGAAGCTTCTCGGTAAAGTGAAAAACTATATTTTTTTTAGAAAAAGTATTGACCTTTTTGTATTGAAGGTGTTATATTATATAAGTCGTTAAGACAGCTACTGAAAAACAATTAAATTAAATAAAAATTAGTTGTTGACATTAAGTGAACGACATGTTATTATATAAAAGTTGCTGCTGAGAAAACGGCAACGAAATGAACCTTGAAAACTGAACAAGCAAAACGTAATCAATAAAGTTTTTACTAGCTAACCTTGAGTTAGTGAACGAAACAAAATTTTGGACATCA
>NZ_JBIWFC010000046.1:0-1275 GCF_044762845.1 Lysinibacillus sp. NPDC096382 | reverse complement strand
CTAAACACTTTTCCTATTTCATCAACATCTAAAATCTCACTTTTATCTGACATTGCCATAGGCTCTAGTTCTGCTACTTTTCTGTTAAATAAGGGAAATAAAGAATCCATACCATCTGATAAGAATTGATTTTGGTTAGGAAGGGTAGTCGAAACTGTTGACCAATGGGGGATTATAGCAGGCTTAACATCCTCGTACATTCCTAATTCACCTATGACTACATATACATATCCACAATTTTCGCTAATATTGATTCTATATTTAATGTATTTTTCAGTATTTGTGAAAGAGAATGACTTTTCTATTCCTGCCACCCAATCTGTAATGTTGGTTCTTGTATCTAGAATTATCCATCTTGTGCCATTCCAAGCTTCGAAAGTCCAAGCCTTAGGAAGCTCACCAATGTCGACTACAGGATGTCTACTTACTATAGAGTATTTAGTTATAGAAATTGGTTCTTTGTATTCATATGAAAGCCAACCTGTCTTTATTCCACTAGGCGTAGCCCATGAGGAATCTGTTAACCTCACTTTATCAAAAGCTTTCCAAGCATCATAATTTGTGCTGTAGATACTGCTTGCACTAGCAATCCCTTTGGGTGTGGTGTTGTTTGTCATTTGGGGTGTGGTGTTTATACCAGTGGTAGCAGGCTTTTTTTTAATGAATTTTTTATACTCTCCATCATGTAAAATAAGTGTTTTATTTTTGACAACAGACTCAAAATACCATTCATTAAACTGAACATACATTGCTTTTAGATGTAACTTATATCGACCTTTTTTTAGAAGTTGAGATACAATATACCAATCTTCTAAATTGTTTGTTTTTGCTTCTTCATAAACTTGATAAACACCATTATTATCTAGTTTGTAGATAATTATATCTTTACCTGTTCCTCCACCATTATCGCTGTAAGCTCCACTTGTAGCCCAAAAATGACAGTCTCTTTTAACTTCAAATTCAATATATGAGGTAGAATCTCTAAGTAATACAGCTCCGTAAGTACCTTGTTTAGTTGTGTTACCATCATGTAAAAGACCTTGTAGTTGAGAAGGTGTGATTTGAACAGCATTACCAAAAGGTGTGGCTAAGTTGTATGAAGATATATATTCAAATTCAACTGAGGGGTTTGTGTTCTCAGGTATTGATGTTTTTGCCATTACCTCACCTCAGTTCTTATGCTTCTAATATCAAAATATTTATTTAGGTTAATGGTTTTGCTAAATACCTTACCAATTTCTCCTGAAACAAGAATGTCATTTCTTAGTGTCATTT
>NZ_JBIWFC010000044.1:0-1474 GCF_044762845.1 Lysinibacillus sp. NPDC096382 | reverse complement strand
AATCGAGTAGGAGACTAGCCATTATTTGGCTAGTCGACCTCTCACACCACCGTACATACGGTCCCGTATACGGCGGTTCAACCTCTTAAGTATCTGAGCTCATAAAGTTGGGTTATGTCTTTCAGCCCCCACTTTGTGAGCTTTTCATTTGTTATCGCTCGATTAATAATCTCGTTTCTCGATAGTCGCCAATACCCTTTTCTTGAATGTGCTATTTTCATCGCATCATCATGGTCAATCCCATATTGACGTAATTTCGCATACCTCGTTTTTGGTTTCTTCCATCGCTTCAAAATGAGTTGACGCAATCGATGATTTAACCAACCCTGTATTTCTTTTATGAAGGCTTTCATATTGGCAATTCCATAGTAATTAATCCATCCAACCGTCGTTTGATTGATTCTTTTCACAATCCCTTCAAACGTACCTGCCATTTTACGACTCGTTAATTTTCTTAATTTATCTTTGAATCGTTGTTTAGCAGCTTTACTCGGTCGGCATCCAACTTTCCCATTAAGTTTTGTATGTTAAAACCTAGAAATGTAGCGCTTGTTGCACCACATACTTTACTTTTCTTTTCGTTAATCGTTAGACCTAAATCTTCTTCGATATATTTTTTCACACTTGTCATGACGCGTTCTCCCGCTCTTGGCGTTTTCACGTAAATCACAAAGTCATCTGCGTATCGAATAAAACGATGTCCTCGTTTTTCCAGTTCTCTATCTAGTTTATTTAAATAAACGTTTGCTAGAATAGGAGACAGTGGGCCACCTTGCGGAGCGCCCTCCGTTGTTTCAATGTAAATATCTTTATCAAGAATACCTGAACGTAAGAATTTCCAAATAAGTTTGAGGACAATCTTATCTGTAATGAATTCTTCTAGATACGCTCTTAGTCGTTGGTGATGGATTGTGTCAAAATAGCTTTTTAAATCACAGTCCACCACTGTTCGATATCCTTCTTGATAGTATTGTTCGGCGAGTTCGATTGCCTGATGTGCGTTTCTTCTTTTTCGGAAACCGAAACTATTCTTAGAAAAATGCGGATCAATGATTGGGTCAATTACTTGTAGAATAGCTTGTTGGACTACACGGTCGAGCACGCAAGGGATCCCTAAATATCTCACCCCGCCATCCGATTTTGGAATAGCTACCCTTTTCACTGGTTGCGGTTGGTATGTGCCATCCTTTAGTTTCTTTTTGAGTGGCTCAAAATATTTCCGCAGATGAGATTTTAGTTCGTGAACTGTTATTCCGTCCACACCCGGAGCTCCTCCATTTTCTTTTACCTTTTTAAAAGCTCTCCATAAGTTGCCGTTGGTAACGATTTTATCGATTAAATTGATACCATCTTGTTTCTTCATTTCCATGATTACATCCCTACACGCTCTTATATACTCTTTCGCTTCCAGCTTATCCCTCTATAAGTAGCCATCTTTTGGTCTTTACCTCGATGTTTTCTGTGCTTTGATGGG
>NZ_JBIWFC010000043.1:0-1641 GCF_044762845.1 Lysinibacillus sp. NPDC096382 | reverse complement strand
AAAAACATACTAACATTAGTAGTACAAACCAAGGCCATGGTTTGTGCTACTATTTTTTTATAGTAGAAGTGAAGAAAAGCCGACCAGCCTCTGGGACCATTTGTGAGTCCGTATATAAAACCGGCTAACTTCATGCCCTTATATGAATCAGTTTAGTATGTTGGGTCCTAAGAGATCGTGTATAAGAAAGTGGAATCGATAAGGTACAGTGAAGGCTTCTATGATTGGTCAAAAGGAGAAGAATGAGATGAAACATGTCATTGCGTTAGATGTCAGTAAAGGAAAAAGTACCGTTGCGATTTATGATGGTCACCGCCAATGTGAGTTTGAAGGTGTGCTACATCATACACGGGGTGATTTTGAGCGATTACACGAACGAATGGAAGAGATGACAAAGCAAGATGGACAAGTACCAGATATCGTATTTGAAGCAACAGGCATCTATTCAAAACCTGTCGAAGCGTTTTTTAAAGATTACGGCTATGCATACTGCCTTATGAATCCACTTGAAGCGAATTTACAAATGGCAACGATGCGTCGCAATAAAACCGATATCAGTGATGCCCATGAACTCGCGAAGACACATTTCAAAATGGAACGCGAAACAACGTACATACAAGACGATTATTATGAACAGATGCGTGCACTGACTCGTTATTACGATGAAATTGACGAAGAAATCATTTTACTTAAAAGTAGACTGCATGCCATTTTACAGCTGAGTTTTCCAGAATTAGAAAAGCTGATTACACCGAGTTCAGCACTATTTTTAAATATTGTACAACTATATCCGCACCCGGCACTTTTACAGGCCCATTCAAAAACGATTATTAAAAATCGTTTAAAGGCCAATACGCGAAAAAACCTATCGCTAATACGTGCGGAGGCTAAAGCTATTACATTATTAGAAGCAGCTGAAAACAGTTACCCAGCGATTAAACCCACAGATATTCGTTGTGATCAAGCACGAGATTACGCAGCTCGCATTGCGGATTTACTAGAGAAGAAAGATGCGCTTGTGAAACAGATGGTGGAATTGTCGGAAGGACGAAAAGAATATTTAGTATTTCGTTCGATTCCTGGGATTGGCGATTCAACGGCGTGCCGATTAATTGGAGAGATTGGTGACATCCGCCGCTTTCAGAATGCGAAACAACTGAACGCTTACGCAGGCATTGATATTATGCGGTACCAGTCTGGGAATATGCAATATCGAGACAGGATTAATAAACGAGGAAACAAACATTTACGGAAGATTTTATATTTTATGGTGTGCGCCATGCTTATGGCTAAAAGAAAACCGAATCATTTTGTGGACTATTACTACAAATTAAAAAAGCAACCTCAGAGGAAGCCTCATAAGGTTGCGATCATCGCCTGCATCAATAAGTTTCTGAAAGTGACATTTCAGTTACTGACGCGTGGCATTCTTTACGATTATGAGTCCGCACTACCAGCTCAGAAATCGTAATCACCTACATAGAACTATATCATAATGACCTTTCGAAAAAAATAAAAATCGTCAGGTCTTTTTGGTGTATCTAAAAATGAGTGTGAAGTGGTGAGGGATATCCCTCACCACTTCACACTCATAAAAATATAAATTATTTCATTAAATAAGGTTGACTAATCGTAAGAAAG
>NZ_JBIWFC010000042.1:0-2932 GCF_044762845.1 Lysinibacillus sp. NPDC096382 | reverse complement strand
TCGAGTGGATGTTTGCTTCGCCCCATAAAAAATACTCCCCTTAGATAAACAGATTTTATTTTTTAATCTGTCTACCTAATAGGGAGCATATCAATGAGAAATGATTAGGCTTCTTATTTATTCTCCTAGAATAGACGGAAAGAAAATCTTGCGAGTATCATCGATTTTTTAATGAAAAAACAGAAAGTTCAGGCTTACTCCAAAAGCGTATAGGCATTCTTGTCGTACCAACCCCTCGATTTACATACAACTGTAATGGTTTTGATTTCCCTTTTAATAAATACATGCCTTCTACATATTGTTTCGCTAATGAAGTAGTGATAATAGGGCCAATGAATGGCAGTTGTACTTGTCCGCCATGACTGTGACCAGATACTTGAAAATCAATCGGATACTCAAGGACTTCATTTACTGCATCGGGTTCATGCACTAACAATATGTTAAAGTCCTTTTCTTGTAAGTGTTGAAGGGTATGTTGCACTTTTGGCTTGCCAAGTAAAAAATCATCCAGACCAGAAATCGTAATATAATCACCATTGCTTGCCTTAATTTTTATAGTTTCATTAACTAAAACTGTAAAACCTGCTTCCTCCATATACTGCTTATACAAATAACTCCCACCGCCTCCATGGTCATGATTTCCGAACACTGCATATTTTCCGAGAGGAGCGTGAATTTGGGACAAAATAGTTTGTGAGTATTTTCTTTCGGAAGTATATTCACTAAAATCGTCAATTAAATCACCTGTAAAAACGACGATATCGGGTTTTACTTCATTTATTTGATCGATTAGCATTTTCTGCTGCTTATGAGAAAAATTCGGTCCAAAGTGCGTGTCAGAGAATTGCACAATCTTTACATTTTGAAATCCTTCAGGAATATTAGGATTTTTGATATCAGTCCATGTAATAGACAATGATTTTGTTTCAAAGTGGGACGCGTATAAATAAGTACTGATTGGGAAAATGAGGATTGTAAGGAAAATAACACATTTCCACCTAAATTTCGTTCTATTTTTTTTTGTATGTTTCGAATTAACTTTCATATGCCACCTCTATATTTGTCATAAAAAACTACAATCATTAAATGTTGTAGCATTTTAATGTTACAGGCAGTTGTCATTTTGGAGATTTATTTAAAAAAAGATTCAAAGAATCATTTCTCGAATAGCAATTTAATTAACAGACTAAATTTGCTATCTCTCCTCTACCGAATATTCCTCATTAAATACTTTAAAAAAATCCTTAAATTGATTTCAAATAAACATACACACATCCGCTTTTTTGTCACTTTCACGTAACATAAGTTCAGTAGTATATATCACGAGGTGATAATATGAGAGAAATAAATCAAAGGAAATGGCTGAAAAATAAATTCAAAATGATAGCCTCCCTTGGTTGTGCTTTGACAGTAGCACTTGCTGCTGGTTGTAGTTCGCAAGAAAAGAAACAAGAAAAACAGGAAGTAAAAGAGGTAAAGAATGATTTTTGGGGTGAGCAACGAAAAGGAACAAACTTTATGAATTCTAAATCTCTACCTGAAAATTATGAAGAGGCGAACAAATTTAATATTGAGTTTGTCCGTTTAGCTCCTGATAAATGGGCAAAAGATAAGGATTTTTTATTTCATGACGAACCAGATCCTGATCCCAAGAAAGATTTCTTAATCGGTAATACGGATCAATATGAGGGAATTGTTGAAGAAGATTTTATAAAATTAAAAGAGGATTTGGATGCAGCCTATGAAAGAGGTTCTAAAGTTGTGCTGACTATTCTTAGTCTTCCAGGAGATCGTTGGAGACAGTTTAATAACTATACAAATGATGACCGTATTTGGCGAGACTTTAAATATCATGAACAAGCAGCACTTTTCTGGAAAGATCTTGCCTCCCGTTTGAAGGACCATCCTGCAGTGGTAGGATATAACGTAATTAATGAACCACATCCTGAAACAGCTACACGATTTAATGATTTTTGGACAAAAGATTATGACGAATGGTACAAGCGAGTGAAAAATACTCCTGCAGATTTAAACTTGCTTTATGGAACCATTGTAGATTCTATACGATCTGTAGATGCTGATACACCAATTATTTTAGATACTGGGTTATTTGCCACTCCGTGGGCAATTAAATATTTAAAACCAATAGATGACGAAAATGTGTTATATGCATTCCATATGTATGAACCTTATGAAATGACAAGTCAAAATCAAAACAAAGGATTCACATACAGTTATCCTGGCAAGGTGAAGGTTGGTGAAAATCAAACAGAAAAAATGTTCGATAAAGCTGCATTAAAAGATTTTTTAGAACCAATTGCACAATGGACAGAGAAACACAATTTACCAAACAACCGGATTATTGCTGAAGAGTTTGGAATTAATCGAATGGTTGGTGGAGCCGATCAATATATAAAGGATTTAATTGATATTTTCGATGATTATGGCTGGCACTGGGCGTTTTATGCATTTCGTGAAGATACGTGGGAAGGAATGGATTTTGAATTAGGAAGTCAACCAGCTAGCGAGGCATATTGGAAAGCAAAGGAAAATGGCGAACAACCGAATAGAAAAGATATACAAGTTGGTAATTCTATTTGGTATGAATTGGAAAAATCACTGAACAAATGACCTTGTTCTTTTACACATAGGTTTAGAAAAAATTATTTTATCAGTAGGGCTAGGACATAACTAAATGGTTCCTTAATAAAGCCGAATAATCTCTAAATTAACAAAACAGATAAATAGAAAAACCGAACTATTCCGAAACACTTCATGAGAGTTGCATTGGATAGTTCGGTATTTTTGTTGGCTGAAACACATTTGTCCCAGCCTCACTTTCTTACGATTAGTCAACCTTATTTAATGAAATAATTTATATTTTTATGAGTGTGAAGTGGTGAGGGATATCCCTCACCACTTCACACTCATT
>NZ_JBIWFC010000041.1:0-1584 GCF_044762845.1 Lysinibacillus sp. NPDC096382 | reverse complement strand
ACGTACAGTGTGCGGATTTGCCTACACACACGCCTTACTGCTTGGACGCGCATATCCAACAGCGCGCTTACCCTATCCTACTGCGTCCCCCCATTTCTCAAACGGTGAGGAGGTGGTACAGGAATATCAACCTGTTGTCCATCGCCTACGCCTATCGGCCTCGGCTTAGGTCCCGACTAACCCTGAGCGGACGAGCCTTCCTCAGGAAACCTTAGTCATACGGTGGACGGGATTCTCACCCGTCTTTCGCTACTCATACCGGCATTCTCACTTCTAAGCGCTCCACCAGTCCTTCCGGTCTGACTTCAACGCACTTAGAACGCTCTCCTACCACTGACATCGTAGATGTCAATCCACAGCTTCGGTGAATCGTTTAGCCCCGATACATTTTCGGCGCAGCGTCACTCGACCAGTGAGCTATTACGCACTCTTTAAATGATGGCTGCTTCTAAGCCAACATCCTGGTTGTCTGTGCAACGCCACATCCTTTTCCACTTAACGATTACTTTGGGACCTTAGCTGGTGGTCTGGGCTGTTTCCCTTTTGACTACGGATCTTATCACTCGCAGTCTGACTCCCGTGTATAAATATCTGGCATTCGGAGTTTGTCTGAATTCGGTAAACCGGGATGGCCCCCTAGTCCAAACAGTGCTCTACCTCCAGTATTCTCATCACGAGGCTAGCCCTAAAGCTATTTCGGAGAGAACCAGCTATCTCCAAGTTCGATTGGAATTTCTCCGCTACCCACACCTCATCCCCGCACTTTTCAACGTGCGTGGGTTCGGGCCTCCAGTAAGTGTTACCTCACCTTCACCCTGGACATGGGTAGATCACCTGGTTTCGGGTCTACGACCACGTACTAATTCGCCCTATTCAGACTCGCTTTCGCTGCGGCTCCGCCTTCTAAAGCTTAACCTCGCACGTAATCGTAACTCGCCGGTTCATTCTACAAAAGGCACGCTATCACCCATTAACGGGCTCTAACTACTTGTAGGCACACGGTTTCAGGATCTCTTTCACTCCCCTTCCGGGGTGCTTTTCACCTTTCCCTCACGGTACTGGTTCACTATCGGTCACTAGGTAGTATTTAGCCTTGGGAGATGGTCCTCCCGGATTCCGACGGAATTTCACGTGTTCCGCCGTACTCAGGATCCACTCAGGAGAGAACGAACTTTCGACTACAGGGCTTTTACCTGCTCTGGCGGACCTTTCCAAGTCGCTTCATCTAACTCGCTCTTTTGTAACTCCGTATAGAGTGTCCTACAACCCCAAGAGGCAAGCCTCTTGGTTTGGGCTCTTCCCGTTTCGCTCGCCGCTACTCAGGGAATCGATTTTTCTTTCTCTTCCTCCAGGTACTTAGATGTTTCAGTTCCCTGGGTCTGCCTTCAAGACGCTATGTATTCACGTCAAGATACTACGCGATTAAACGTAGTGGGTTCCCCCATTCGGAAATCTCCGGATCAAAGCTCACTTACAGCTCCCCGAAGCATATCGGTGTTAGTGCCGTCCTTCTTCGGCTCCTAGTGCCAAGGCATTCGCCGTGCGCCCTTAATAACTTAACCAAGTTATTAAGCCTATAAAAAA
>NZ_JBIWFC010000040.1:0-4656 GCF_044762845.1 Lysinibacillus sp. NPDC096382 | reverse complement strand
CGGAAGTTAAGCTCTTTAGCGCCGATGGTAGTTGGGGGCTTCCCCCTGTGAGAGTAGGACGTCGCTAGGCAATGTAAACAGTCAGCTGAGTGCTGGCTTTTTTTTTATAAAATTATACAAATAATAATTAACCAAAATAGTAAAAAATCGAGAAGCTAATGTAAGCTTCTCGATTTTTTTACTATTTACTTTAGCAAAAGTTAATCTTTATATAGTCAAATATACTCATTAGTATTTAGATATTTCATTTTACTTTCATATTAATTTCGATGTAATATTACCCATAGTATTAAAAGGTAATACTATGGCTTTTATAGGTATTTTATATTAAAATAGGTAATAGTTATTTTTACATACTATTAGGATATAGGTATGTAAAAAAATATATAATATAAATAGGAGTGTAAATATTGATAATACTAGATAGACCTTATGTTTCGGACTTATTAGCGGACACAATTAGTAAGAATAAAATTCCGGTAATCAAATTAAATGAAGTTTTTATACCAAACGAATCTACTATAAATTTAAAAAAGGTAGACGATTTGTTGATTGAATTAGAGAAAGGGAATTCTCCAATTCTCTTTAACTCTGAAAATGGACTTAATATTTTATCAAAATATGCGCCTAATCACTATTTAACAACTGTTACAGATATTTTGAAAAATAAAGTTACTTTCAGGAAAACATTAAGTAGACATTATACAGATTTCTTTTTCACAGAAGTTTCTCTAAAAGAATTAGAAGAATTAGATCCTAGTGCTCTACCTTTCCCTATTATTGTTAAGCCTGTTATAGGATATTCAAGTATAGGTGTACATCGTATTGATAAAGTAGAAGAATATAAAGAAACTATTAAACAACTTAAGTTTGAAATGGAAGTTACAAGTTCAGAGTATCCAATCGAAGTTATTAATAATCAATCATTTATAATTGAAAAATTAATTGAAGGCGATGAATACGCTGTTGACGTATATTTTACAGAAGACGGGGAACCTGTTGTCCTAAATCTTTTTAAAAGAATGTTTAGACATGAGAAAGACATGAGCGATAGAATTTACTATACGAGTAAGCAAGTAATAAATGAGTCCCTCAACAAAATTCAAGAGTTTTTAAGAACTATTTCATCGTTCTTCGCTTTAAAGTCCGCCCCTATACATATTGAAATTCGCATCGATAATGACCAGATTGTTCCTATTGAAGTAAATCCACTTAGATTTGCTGGTATCGGTACAAATGAACTTGGCGTTCATGCATATGGTGTAAACGCATGTGAGTACTTTTTTAAACAAGAAAAGCCTGATTGGGAAAATATAATTAATCAAATGGATGATTCAATTTATAGTTTTTGTTGTGCCGAAATAGATGCCTCTATTGATTGTAAGCAAGTTGTATCTATTAATCATGAAGCGTTTAAACTAAACTTTGGTGAAATTTTAGAATATCGACCAATGAAAGTGAATGAAAGCTCTACTTTTGCTGTAATCTTTCATAAGTCACCGGATTTAAATGAAAATATAAGGTTATTGAATTTAGATCTGAATCAATATATAACGTTAAAAGAAAGGGTATTTGTTTAATAATGACTAATTTTTTTATTGCAGTTAGGAGCGTTAATGATGTTTAAAAGTATGACAATTAGAAAGAAAATATTATTAAACGTATTAATGCCTATTGTTGTTATAAGCACAATTTTTAGCTTAGCCATTTTTATTGTAGCTGATCGTTTAATTGACGGTTATATTATTCCTCAGTTTGAAGAGAGCTTAACAATGAAAATGGAGGATTTCGATGAGTTATTTGATAAAGAATTAATCAATAGTGCTAAAACAAACAAAAGTGCATATCAAGAACTATTGTCTAGAGGAAATGCATTTCAAGAAGAGTATGATTTAGAAAATGTGTATATCATGAGTAAAGTAGATAATAAAGAAGTCATTTTATTTTTAGGTAATGACGATAAGTATTTATCACCTCTAGCGTTTACTGATGAACAAAAAGCAGCACTAGGTACAACTAAAATGGTTACAAGTGATATTTATATAGATGATTACGGCGCCCATAAGTCTACATTTTTACAAGTTCAAGGAACAGATTCTGTCTTAGGATTAGATGAAGATGCAGATTTTATAGTTGATCTAGAAAGTTTATTAATAAAAGTATGTGTATTATTAGCACTTATATTTATTGTGGTAAGTGGTATACTAGCATATTTCACTGCTAAAAGAATTTCTAAACCGTTAAATGAACTTGTAGATTATACTAAAGTAATTGCAGCTGGTGATTTAACACAGGAAATAAAAAATACAAGTAATGATGAAATTGGTCAACTTGCATCAAGTTTTAATAGTATGCAAGTACAGCTAAAAGAAGTTATAGGTCATGTATCCTCAACAGCAGACTATGTAGCAAACGGGTCTAAAGAATTGACTCAAAGTATAGAGCAAGTGACAGAAATGGCTAATCAGGTATCAGCAGCAGTTCAGGAAGTTTCAGTAAGTAGCGAAATGATAACAACTGGGGCTATTCAAAATCAAATTGCAATTAGAGAAATATCAGAGGGGATAGTAGAAATTACAGAATCTACTACAAACGTCTCTGATGAATCTATTAAGACATCTGAAGAATCCAATCAAGGTAATAATGTCATTCAACAATCCGTACAAGGAATTGATTCAATTAACGAGCTTTCAAAAGCCTCAATGCAAATGACAGAACAAATGCATCAACGTTCTAAAGAAGTAGGACAAATTACAAATGTAATTACAAGTATTTCAGATCAAATTAATTTACTAGCACTAAATGCAGCTATTGAGGCTGCTCGTGCAGGTGAATACGGAAAAGGGTTTGCTGTTGTCGCAGATGAAATAAGACATTTAGCAGAACAATCTGCCCAATCTGCTAATGACATAACTAAATTAATCTCTGAAATGCAAAACAATTCTAATGAATCGGTTGAAGCTATTACGAGAGTAGTAGATGAAATTGATCAAGAGACTGTCGCAATAAGATTGGCTGGAGATACTTTCCAAAAAATATCATCTCTAATTTCAAACATTAGTATGCGAACGCAATCAATTGCTTCAACAGTAGAACAAATATCAGCAAGCTCTGAACAAGTATTAGGGACTACTGAGACAACTGTGCAATCATTGGAGCAAACATCAGCAGGTACCCAAAATATTGCTTCAACTATGCAAGAGCAATCTGCTTTTATGGAAGAAATGCTAGGAACAGCTAATCAAGTAAATGATATGGTTGAAAACTTAAAAGGTCAAATTGCACATTTTAAAATTAAATAATCTAAGCAATAACATTAACTAAGTTAAAAGGATTAGCTCTAACTTGAACAGAGCTAATCCTTTTACTATTTTTAGATCCGTATGCCAGTACAAAGACGTTTGTAAATTCGACAAAATACTCATTGAGTTCGTTCTAATTGTATATAACTTTTTATATAATGTAGCGATTACCTGAAAAAGGAGAGGAAATTTTGTGGATTGATGGTGTTTTTTCTGGCGGTGGTTTGAAGGGGTTTGCACTAGTTGGGGCGTATCAAGTACTAGAAGCTGAAAATTTCCGCTTTAAACGGGTAGCTGGAACAAGTGCTGGGGCCATATTAGCTACTTTTATTGCTGCAGGGTATAGTGGAAAAGAAATTCAAACGATGTTAGAAGAGTTGGATGTACCTTCATTACTAGATCCAAGGAAAACAATCTTACCTTTCCCGTTTATGAAGTGGGTTAATGTTTATCACCATTTAGGTTTATATAAAGGAAAAGCATTAGAAAAATGGTTTTTTCAGAAATTGGCAGCAAAAGGTGTTTATACATTCGGAGATTTACCTAGAGATTCATTAAAATTAGTGGCTTCAGATTTAACAAATGGCAGAATGATCGTTTTACCAGACGATTTACAAAAATATCATATTGAAGCGAGGAACTTTTCTGTAGCAAGTGCTTTACGTATGAGCTGTGGTATACCGTTCTTCTTTGAACCTGTTACATTAAAAACAGGAAAAGGAGATTCAGTTATAGTAGACGGCGGCGTATTGAGCAATTTTCCGTTATGGGTATTTGATGATAGAGAAGGACGTAAGATGCGACCGATTATAGGACTTAAATTGAGTAGACGTAGAGAAGAACAACATCCACATGAAATCAAAAACGGATTAAATTTATTTGAAGCTTTATTTACTACTATGAAAGATGCTCATGATGAAAGGTATATTTCAAGACGGCATGAACGAGATATTATTTTTATTCCTGTCGATGACTATAGCGCCACACAATTTGATTTAGATGAAGAGACTAAAGAAACGCTTTTAGAAATAGGAAGAAACCGTACTATTCAATTTTTAAAATCATGGCCAAAGTTTAGGTTATAAAACTTTTAAAAAAACAAAAAAACTATTGACGTTCTATGAAGTGGGTGATATTATATAAAAGTTGCTGCTAAACATGCAGCTAGAACAATATGAAAATAAAATAACTGTTTGACATTATGTATAAAACATGTTATTATATAAAAGTTAACTCTTAACAAAGAGATGGCGATTATAAATGAACCTTGAAAACTGAACAAGCAAAACGTAATCAATAAAGTTTTTACTAGCTAACCTTGAGTTAGTGAACGAAACAAAATTTTGGACATCAA
>NZ_JBIWFC010000039.1:0-5589 GCF_044762845.1 Lysinibacillus sp. NPDC096382 | reverse complement strand
CCTTCTCCGCCATTGGCCCGTTGGTCAAGTGGTTAAGACACCGCCCTTTCACGGCGGTAACACGGGTTCGAATCCCGTACGGGTCATACTGAAATACAGTAGATGTAATTTACATCTACTGTATTTTTTTGTATAAAAATAGTTTTTAAGATTTTAAGATGAAATTTATTTATAATGAATATCACAACATGCTTGCGAAAAAGACTCAGTAACTATAATAACAAAACGTCTACCAGAAATGAGTAGACGTTTTGCCTTTTATGCCCTTAATAGCATCCTTTCAAGTGAGCTACGTGCTTCTTCAGCAGTGTGAGCATCTACTTGAATACGATTATGTGGTTGCCCCTTCTCTATACTTTCTAAGGACCAAAGCAGATGGGGAAGGTCAATTCGATTCATTGTAAGACAAGGACAGAAGTTCTTATTTAAAGAGATAATCTGCTTATCAGGGTGCTGCTGGATTATCCGATTAACAAGATTCATTTCTGTACCGATTGCCCATGCTGAACCACTCGGTGCTTTATTAATCGTATCGATAATGTATTTTGTAGAACCTGCATCATCTGAAGCCGCAACAACTTCACGATTACATTCAGGATGAACAATGATACGCATAGTAGGATGAACTTGACGTATAAGCTCCGTATGCTGAACTGTAAAACCTTCGTGGACGGAGCAGTGTCCCTTCCATAAGATGACTTGAATGTTTTCTGGTGGCTGATCTGTCTCAAGCATATTTGTATGAGGATTCCAAACTGCCATATTTTCAAGCGGTATTCCTAAATCATACGCAGTATTTCTTCCTAAATGTTGATCTGGTAAAAAGAAAATACGTGGTTTTTGTGTAAATGCCCATTTAACCATTTCTTTTGCATTGGACGATGTTACGCAGGCTCCACCATGACGCCCAGTAAATGCTTTAATGGCAGCGGTAGAATTGACATATGTTAGAGGGATAATGGTATCGCCAAAGAGTTTCTGTAAAATCGGCCATGCTTGTTCTGTTTGATAAATGTCTGCCATGTCTGCCATTGAACAGCCTGCACGCATATCAGGTAAATAAACATGCTGTTGTTCAGTTGTGAGCATATCAGCTGTTTCCGCCATAAAGTGTACGCCACAAAATACTATATGTTCAGCTTCCTTGTTAGCTGCTGATAATTGAGCAAGCTGCAAGGAATCCCCTGTTGCATCTACAAATTGAATCACTTCATCTTTTTGATAATGATGTCCAGGGATAAAGAGCTTACTACCTAATTTCTTTTTTATAGCTATAATGCGAGATTCCATGTCATTTTTAAATAATCCACGATAATGCTCTGGTAGTAGTGATGTTTGTTGTAATAAACTAGTGATGGACAATGGAATTAGCTCCTTTCGTTTTTACTAGTGCACTAATATCAAAGGCTTTTACTGAATGTGTTAGTGCTCCGAGTGAAATCCATTGAATACCTGTTTCTGCATAGGTATTTAAGTTATGAAGCGAAATGCCGCCTGAAGCTTCTGTAGCAATATGTGGTGGAACTTCTGGAAGCCATTCACGTATTTCCTCAGGGCTACGATTATCAAACATAATGATATCTGCGCCGGCTGCAATTGCTTCATCTAATTGTGCTTTTGTTTCGATTTCGACTTCAATTTTAATAGTGTGACCGATTTTTTCACGGGCCGCCTGTACTGCATTAGTAATACTACCCGCAAAAGCAATATGATTATCCTTCAGCATGATCGCATCGAATAGACCATTGCGATGGTTATAGGCGCCACCGACTCTAACAGCGTATTTATCTAACATACGCATTCCAGGCATTGTTTTGCGCGTATCGCATATTTTCGCATTAGTACCTGCAGTTTCTCGCACAGCTAAATTTGTAGTTGTGGCAATAGCAGACATACGCTGGATAAGATTCAAAATTACACGCTCTCCCATTAATAACTTTTGAAGAGGTCCTTGAATAACAGCGAGAACTTCACCATCCTTTACTTTTTCACCATCTTTTTTATATAGGGTAATATCCATCGATCGATCAAGTAGAAGAAATCCATGCTCAATGATGAGAGCTCCACAAAAAATACCGTCTTCTTTTGCATAAAAAGAAAAAGATCCTTGCTGTTCAGGGGAAAATATTAACTCACTCGATAAATCCCCATCACCTATATCCTCATTAAAAAATTGTTTTAGCAATTCCTCGAGTTTGATGATATTCATATAATGAATTCCTCACTTTCATCTGTCCTTGTTGAAAAATGATCCAACGGTTTGCCCAATGATGATCATCTTGTGGTCTGTCAATGCGAATATGTGATCCACGAGTTTCTTTTCGTGTAATGGCTGCGTGCGCCATTAATGTAGCGACAATATGCATCATGTAAAGTTCGAGTTCCTGCCGATTCAAGCTATCTAAATCAACATGAAGAAGTGTTTGCATTGAGGGCAATTGTTGTACGAATTGTTCCATATCGATACGATTTCGCACAATGCCTAACGTGTGCATCATCATTTGTCGTAATTGATCTTTTGTAAATAATGATGGCATTGTTTGTTGGTGATGTTTGTCATCAATTAAGAAACTATTTTGCTTACAACCTGTTTGAATAATGTATTGGGCTGTTCTTTGTCCAAACGTAATGCCTTCTAAAAGAGAGTTACTAGCTAAACGATTGGCACCATGCACCCCAGTACAAGCAACTTCACCTATTGCATATAGATTAGGAATAGATGTTCTTCCCTTGTCATCAGCAACAACACCACCCATTAAGAAATGACTACCTGGTGCTACAGGAATTAATTCATCTTGTAAATTAACATGATTGTCATAGCAAAGCTGAGCAATCGTAGGGAATTTTTCTTCAAAGTGTTCGATACTTGAAATATCAATAAAGGTTTCCTGCCCAGCAGCACGTTTATTAAATAATGCATGTGCAGTAATATGGCGTGGTGCTAAGTCCAACTGCTCATGAATGCCTTTCATTATGGGATGACGCAGTGCATCGACAAACTTTCCTCCGGCGCCACGGACAGCTTCAGAGACTAATCCTTTGGCCTGCCCTCCACACCAAAGTAAGCTCGGATGAAATTGCATAAATTCCATATCACTGATGGCAGCTCCAGCACGATATGCTAAAGCGATACCATCTCCAGTATTCGTAGCAAAGTTAGATGTACAAGAATATATAGCACCCGCACCTCCTGTCGCTAGAATGACGTGGTGGGCAAGGTAGCGCTTCGTTCCCTCTGCTCCTTTTGTCAGAACACCAACACAAGCTCCATCTGTATTCAATAAAAGCTCGTAAGCCATTTCATAGCAATTCACAACGATATTAGATGTAAGTTGTCTGAGCAAATAATCGATCATTACTTGGCCAGTACGATCACCACCTGCATGTAAAATACGGTGATGACTATGTGCCCCCTCTAAGCCTAGAGCGGGGGACCCATCAACTTGTCGATCAACTGGGAAGCCCTCATTTAATAAATCACTCATAATTTCCGTACCGTTTTCTATTAGTACTTCAACATTCCTTCTTTCATGATGATATTCACCAGCAATCAACGTATCAGCAATGTGAAACTTTGGATGATCTTCTTGACTTGTAACGGCAGCAATACCGCCTTGAGCACGATAAGAACTACTCATTTTAATTGAACATTTTGTAACTATCTGAACTTGAAAATGTCCTTCGAGTAGTCGAGCAGTTTGAAGTGCAGCAACGCCGCTACCAATAATAAGTACATCTGTCATTACATCCATACATATACCTTCTTTACAGTTGTCTTGACACATATCTTTACATAAAATAAAAGAGAAAACAAGACCTGATGAACTAGAAGGGAAGAATAAGATGATTTATTTGGATTACGCTTCAACCTCTCCAATGACTCCAAAAGCTCTTAAAGCATATTGTGAGGTAGCAAAGCAGTATTATGGGAATAGTGCAAGCCTACATGATCTAGGGGGCCAAGCACATTATTTTGTTGAACAGGCAAGAGCTGTCGTAGCAAAATCTCTTGGAGTAAATAGTGACGGTGTCATTTTTACTGGAAGCGGAACGGAGGGCAATTTAATTTCGATTTTGTCATTAGCTTTAGCGTCAAATAAAGGGAAGCACATTATTTCATCACAAGCTGAACACACTTCCGTGCATGCGGCTTTAAATACGCTTGAAAAAATGGGGTTTGTGGTCACGAAGTTACCTTTACAGCAAGATGGTTGTATTCATGTAGAGCAACTACGAGAAGCCATACAAGAAGATACGGCTTTAATCACTATCCAACATGTAAATTCAGAGATAGGCTCTATTCAACCTATTGAAGAAATAGCCGAGATTGCAAAACAATCAAACGTTCTCTTGCATGTTGATTGTGTACAGTCCTTCTGTAAACTTCCGTTAAAGCAGAAAGTAGATGCTATTACAATTTCAGCTCATAAAATAGGTGGGCCAAAAGGATGTGGAGCTATTTATATTAATCCTAAGCTCCGTGTTCCTGCATTAGCACCAGGTGTCACGCATGAACGTGGGTTTAGGGGAGGAACATTAGATACTCCAGCTATTGTCGCTTTTGCTACGGCGATTGAAGATTATCAATATGAGCGGAAGCACTATGAAGCATTACGTCAAAGTTTTAAGGGAAAATTACAAGAAACGTGTCAAATAATTGAGAGTAAGGAGCAATTGCCTAATATTTGTGGTGTACTAATGAAAAGAGTAGAGGGTCAATACGTTTTGTTAAAATTAAATGAAGCGGGGATATATATTTCCACAGGAAGTGCTTGTGATAGCCATGGTGAATCTGGTACGAACGCGATTTTATCAATGGGCTATTCTATGGAAGCGGCACGTCAATTTTTTAGAGTATCTTTTGGTCCAGCAACAACATTTGAGGAAATTGTTCAATTACAAATGGCTCTTTCTGTTATTTAACCTATTTAGCAGTTTTTGGTAAGAAAGTGCAACGTCAGAAATGTTCTTTCACCGGAGAGGAAATTTAGGGTTTAAATGATTGAGGATTAAATGAAACTAGAAAACTATCATTAAATAATTGTGAAATTATAAATTAACAGCCATGTTAGTTGAATCTATTAATAGTTTTTCGTTTATATTTTGCTTATTTAGTTGATTGTAACGAAGGGCTACTCTGATCGATCCTGTCGTAGATTAAAGATTCCTGCAAATAGCGAAGTGTCTCGACAATCAGAAAAGAGTAGCTCAAATCGGAAAACTGTGTTTTTTAATGAATAAAAATTGATAAAAATACTTCTGATAAATTAATTGTTTTCTTTTAATTAATCAATTGTTATAATAAATAGCAGAGTGATAATTTCTCTTACATAACAAAAATATCTTCGAAAAGTAATGATTTCTTTTTTTTTATAAAAAAGTGTTGCACAATGTGAGAAAACGTTATACAATAATTCTTGTCTTGAAGGACAGGTAATAAAAACTTCAAAACGAAATACATAAGATTTTCAACATACGAAGTATATTGAAAACTAATAGTCTAGTGATGATGGCAAAGAGGTCACACCCGTTCCCATACCGAACACGGAAGTTAAGCTCTTTAGCGCCGATGGTAGTTGGGGGCTTCCC
>NZ_JBIWFC010000038.1:0-6758 GCF_044762845.1 Lysinibacillus sp. NPDC096382 | reverse complement strand
CATGAGGGAATTTGAAAGTATAGAGCATTTTAAAATAGAATTAGAAAAATATATAAATTACTATAATACGAAACGGATCAAGGCAAAATTAAAAACGAGTCCGGTGCAATACCGAACTCAATTTACCCAAGCTGCCTAATGAAATAACCGTGTCTAACTTTTAGGGGTCACTTCAAGTGGGCCGAGTTTGGTGTGGTTTTGAGAGCAAAAAGTTATTACATATATTTCGCTTTCTGGTTTAAGATTGGGTGGGAGGTGATATCATGAAGAAGTTAGAAAATACGATGAATATCGTTTTGTTAATTACAGTTTCGTCAACTATGATTTTAATATTTACTGTAGTGATTATTAATCTACTCTCAATAAAAGATTACACAATTATTGCGGGCTTAATAGGATTCGTAGGAGCAATTATTGGTGGATCTATTACTTTAATTGGGGTTACAAGAACAATTGAAGCTGATCGAGTGATAGCAAATCAAAAAAGACATCATGAAGAATTAATGTTTTTATATCCATTAGAAAGAGAGATAGAAAAAATAATTACGTATATTTCCGTAAAATATGAAAATGACGGTGACTTTTCAGAAGAAAAGATTGTTCAATACATTTATGAAAAGTTTTCTTCTACAAACCTATATGAATATGCGCAACGAGGTAGCCTTAAGGTATATTCAGAGTTAATAAGTTATAGGAATAATGTAGAGCAGTATAAGGAAGAATACGATGACTATGGTTATTTATGTATGACCTCAGAAGATGAAATGGTAGACTATTTGTTTGATGGAATAACAGACATTGAAGAAATAATAAGAAAAGAAATTGATATTAAAGTGAGTATGGTACATAAGTAATTCTAACATCCTTTTTAGGATGTTTTTATTTTGCCCTGAAAAGTGAGTGTCGAGCAGATCCTCTCCTTGACTGCTAGGGCAACGGTACTTACTTTTAAGAGCAAAAAGTTATTACATATATTTCTTCTCCTGGATTATGATTTAAATGAAGGAGATGATAATATGAGTTTTATTTCAGTGGTTGCTATGGAGAATTTTGTTACGGTGGTGGCTGACGGAAGACAAATTAATTCAGAAACGAAAGAAGTAATAAGTGAAGATTTCTTAAAAGTAAGAGGAATAAATGATAAACAATTTATCGCTTGTACTGGTAATGTAGGGGTTGCCGAAGATCTTTTCAGTAAGTTTTCGGGTGATTTATTTTATGATTTAAAAAATAACGCTGAGCTAATTCGTGATGAACTGGTTAAAAAAATAGATTTAAAACTTGCGAAATGCCAAGTAGTGTTAGGAGGCAGAAGCCATCTAAACGAAATTGCACTTTACACATTTTCTAACGATCCGTCTCTCACAGTTGTTGAATATAAGCCTAAAGCAAGTGAATTATCATGTATCACGTTATCTAGTGATGAATTGTTGAATAAAGGTTTTGATGCAAATGATACATTTGAAAAGATCTATCGGGATAGAAATATACAATCTATTGAAGATGTAATCAGGGTTCAAGTGGAGTTAAATGATATTGTATCGGATTTAGATATATCAGTTAACAAAGAAAAAAATATTTTGAAAATAACTTAAACCACATTTTTTGTGGTTTTTTATTGTGCGCCCGGCATGCGTATGAACTATAGGGTGCAAGTCCCGAACCCCGAAGACAGAAGTAGAGGTTAGCCAAGAGCAAGGGTGTCCGTGGTGACGCGGAATCTGAAGGAAGCTGGAGGCAAAACACCGGTCCGAGGAACACGAATCTCATATAAGGCTAGGTATGATTGGATGAGTTTGCAATACAACACAAAGTCCTTTCTGTCGAAGGTCATATCGAGTAAATGAGGCGGATAGATGGTGTGAAAGTGCATGCGCTTACCCGGGGAGGTCTGATGGAAACGTGAAGTACCCTTCATAAATTACTTGGTGACAAGTAGCTGAACCATCAGAAGTCAGCAGAGGTCATAGTACGATTGGGTCTAGAACTAATCAGAAGGACTGAACAACTAAGAGAGAATAGCCCTTGGCATTCCATCTTGAATGAATAAACACAGAAAACAGGGAAACCTCACGCTTAGAAAGTAATGGTGAAGTCCATGAGGGTATTTGCGGAGGGTGTAGTTCAGGTGGGCATAAGAAGACAAGCTATTCACGGAAAGGAACGAAATGGTGATGTTGAATCAAATTCTAGCACGTCCGAATATGATACAAGCATTAAAGCGAGTGGAAGCGAATAAAGGAAGCCGGGGAGTAGACATGATGCCCGTACAAACCTTACGTCAGCACATCCTCGAAAACTGGGAATCCATTAAAGCGCAAATTCTAAAGGGAACCTATGAACCGCAACCAGTACTTCGTGTCGAAATCCCGAAACCAGACGGCGGTGTGCGTCTATTAGGAATCCCAACCGTGACAGACCGTTTGATTCAACAAGCTATATCGCAGATATTATCAAAGGAATATGACCAAACTTTCTCGGACAACAGTTATGGATTCAGACCAAACCGGAGTGCTCATGACGCAGTCCGAAAAGCGAAGGGTTATATGAAAGAAGGATATCGTTGGGTTGTGGATATGGATTTAGAGAAATTCTTTGATAAGGTCAACCATGACCGATTAATGGCAACATTAGCGAAAAGAATTCACGATAAATCATTATTAAAACTTATCCGTAAATATCTCCAAGCAGGTGTCATGATAAATGGAGTTGTTTCAAGTACAGAGGAAGGAACACCGCAAGGTGGACCATTAAGTCCACTTCTTTCTAATATCGTGTTAGATGAGTTGGATAAAGAATTAGAGAAACGTGGTCATAAATTCGTTCGCTACGCAGACGACTGCAATATCTACGTGAAGAGTAAACGTGCGGGAGAGCGTACAATAGCAAGCGTACAGCGATTCGTCGAAGGAACACTACGCTTGAAAGTGAATGAGTCCAAATCAGCGGTAGACCGACCATGGCATCGAAAATTCTTGGGTTTTAGTTTTTCGTACCATAAGGAACCAAAAGTTCGAGTAGCGAAAACAAGCCTTCAGCGAATGAAGAAGAAAATACGAGGAATAACCTCTAGAAAGATGCCATTTCCAATGGAATACTGTATCAAGAAATTAAACCAATATCTAATTGGATGGTGTGGATATTTTGCGCTCGCAGATACCCCTTCAATATTCAATAGATTAGACAGTTGGATTAAAAGAAGGTTGCGAATGTGTCTTTGGAAGAATTGGAAGAAACCCCGAACGAGAGTCAGAAATCTCATTCGTTTAAAAGTTCCATACGGAAAAGCATACGAATGGGGAAATACCCGAAAGGGATACTGGCGCATCTCAAAAAGCCCCATATTACACAGAACCCTCGGCAATTCCTACTGGGAAAGCCAAGGGCTGAAAAGTCTGCAAGTTCGTTACGAAACTTTGCGTTATTCATCTTAATTGAACCGCCGTATACGGATCCGTACGTACGGTGGTGTGAGAGGTCGGGAGTTAATCACTCCCTCCTACTCGATTTTATCAAAATAAGCAACTAGCGTATGGGGTGATGCCATTGATTGAACAAAAGTTAACAGTGAAGCAACAAGCTTTTGCTGATTATTATATTGAACTAGGAAATGCAACAGAAGCTTATTTACAGGCATATCCGAATGTTAAGAAAGAAGCGACAGCGAGAGCAGCAGGAAGTCGCATGTTAACAAATGTTAGCGTGAAATCTTATATAGACAATCGCATGGAGGAATTGAAGTCCGAACGAGTAGTAGATCAGCAAGAAATACTAGAGTTACTAACTGCTATCGCAAGGGACGAGACAACTTCGGCAACTTTACGTGGCATAGGTGAATGTGCACAAACAATTGATGAAGATATGCCACCAACTACTACAGAACGAATTAAAGCTGCTGAATTACTAGGCAAGCGTTATCGCATGTGGATTGATAAGGTGGAAACGGACGGTAAAACTAAAGTGGTTATTGTGGATGATGTGTAATGACAGAGCGACGTATCAGTTTGGCTAGTATCATTACAGAGCAATTCAAACCGTTTTGGCGTGCTTCCAGAGCAAAGGGACATTTACGTTATGTCCTAAAGGGTGGCCGTGGTTCTGGTAAATCATTTCACATTCCAATGCGTATCCTGTTAGACATCATGGAATATCCAGTGTCTGCTCTTGGCATACGGAAAGTGCAAAACACTATTTTAAAATCTGTGTACGCTAACTTTAAGGCTGCTGCAAACGTTATGGGAGTTCGTGATCAATTCCGTTTTTTTGATTCCAAGCTTGAAATAACTTATCTAGGCCGAGGGAACAAGATTTACTTTGCTGGTGCTGATGATCCTGAAAAGATTAAATCTATTAAAGACGCAGATTTCCCATTAGCTATCGTATGGTTTGAGGAATTAGCAGAGTTTAAGTCAGAGGATGAAGTAACAACAATTGAAAACTCAATTCTACGCGAGGAGTTGGAAGGGAAGATATTTTCGCAAGCTGATAGACAGCAAGCGTACCCTTTTGACTACTCTTTTTATTATTCTTACAATCCGCCGAAACGTAAGCAGATGGGTGAACAAGAAGTATGAGAGTTCGATGATCGATACCAATACTTACGTACATCATTCAACTTATTTAGAGAATCCACATTTATCGAAAAAGTTTATTGAAGAAGCAGAGAATGTTAAGAAAAATAAGCCGTTAAAATACCGTTGGGAATACCTCGGCGAAGCAATCGGGAGTGGGGTTGTGCCGTTTGATAACTTACAAATTAAAAAAGGTTCAATCGCTGATGAAATGGTTGCGTCATTTGACAATATACGAAATGGTAATGACTTTGGATATGCCACGGACCCTCTGGCATTTGTTAGATGGCACTACGACAAAAAGAAAAATGGCATCTATGCTATTGATGAAGTATATGGCGTGAAAATCAGTAACCGCAAACTAGCTGAGAAATTAAAAGCTAAAGGTTATCAATCAGACCGTATAGCTGCTGATTCAGCTGAGCCAAAGTCTATTGCTGAATTACGTGATGAGCAAGGGATACCAAGTATTTATGGTGTTAAGAAAGGCCCTGACAGCGTGGAATACGGTGAGGAATGGCTAGATGATTTAGGTTTTATTTGTATTGATCCTTTGCGTACACCAAATATTGCACGAGAATTTGAGAATATTGATTATCAGACGGATAAAGACGGCAATCCTATCCCTCGTTTAGAGGACAAAGATAACCATACAATCGATGCTACTCGCTATGCGTTCGAAAGAGATATGAAACGACCTTCAATTTCTGTTCTAAAGTGAGGTGATTAAATGTTGATTGAGGATTTATTCAGACCGCGATGGCATGAGCAAATGGAAGAGGTGATTAAGAATATGGTTGAAAGTGTGATTAAGGATGAACAAGTGATACTTAACGAGATAGAAGACTGGGAAAAGTCGGACAAACGCAAGTTGATGAGTATTGGAGAAACGTATTATAGAAATAAAATGGACATAGAAGAAAAGAAGCGTGACGCTGCTTGGAAATCTAATTTAAAGCTTGTTCATGGATATATAAAGAAACTCGTTGATCAAAAAGTTGGTTACACACTTTCAAAACAGCCATCTATTACAAGTGAAAACGAAGTTTATCAGAAAAAGCTCAATGAAATCTTTGATGCTGGAATGAACAATCGTTTACGAAAGGTAGGCAAGGAGGATCATCAAGGGAGTTGCTTACTTACATCCATACTTTAACATTACTATTTATAACGATCAAGTAACAGCTATTTCAGAGACAGTTTTAAGTATTTTAGCTTTATTGGGTATCATCATTGACCCTACAACGGTAGGTACCTCAGATAGTCAACAGGCTCTTAACTATGGTGAACCTAGAAAGGACGGTGAACAGTAATGGTTGTTATTCGTAAAAAATTAGTACTCGATTCTCAGGCAACAAAAGTTACTAATGGTAAAGGTAATACTAAGAAAAAAGTGGTTGTACATGGTACTGATAACTATCGGACAGGCGCTGATGCTGATGCACATGCACATGCACATGCACATGCAAGACTACAAGCAAACGGTAATAGTCGTTCAGCTTCATGGCACTGGCAAGTTGATTGTAAAGAAGCTGTGCAGTCCTTTGAACATATATGGAAATGTTGGGCAGCAGGAACATCTAAAGGTAATTCAGAAGGTATTCATGTTGAAATTTGTGTGAATCCTGATGGCGATTATAAAAAGACTCTTCAGAATGCTGCAGCATTAATTGCTAAGATTTTGAAGGATGAGAAGCTTACTATAAATGATGTAGTCCAGCACAATTATTATAGTGGCAAGAACTGCCCTCGAGAGATCCGTTCTGGTAATATCCCGTGGAGCGAGTTCTTAAAGATGATTCAGAATGCTGGCGCTACACAGGCACCAAAACCAATTACAGATAACAATAAATATCGCGTCTTAACTGGCACATACTCTACAAAACAAGACGCTGAAAACGTCTTCGATGTATTAAAACATCGCTTTGGTTGGGTAGCTTATATTGAGCCGGATGGAGCAAAATGGCGTGTTAATACAGGTACATTTACTGGAATGGCTGCAGCACAAGCAGGAGCAAGTAAAATTAAAACAGCTAAGTTGGCTAAATTCACAAACATTGTGGTCGGATAACACTAAAGCTCAAGTGGTCAATGAACTGCACCCAGTCAAGTAGACAGTGGAAATAATAAAAAATGTATTAAGCGGCTTGAGTCCTGAATTCTAACGGACTCAAGCCGTTTAATCGT
>NZ_JBIWFC010000037.1:0-8706 GCF_044762845.1 Lysinibacillus sp. NPDC096382 | reverse complement strand
GGCAAAATTAAAAATGAGTCCGGTGCAATACCGAACTCAATTTACCCAAGCTGCCTAATGAAATAACCGTGTCTAACTTTTAGGGGTCACTTCATACATCGTGAGGATTTTTTTAATTTTTATGCTAAATTTTTATTATCATTAAAGTAATTTTTCATTTTCTCTGAATCGAAACGGCCTTCCCATTTCGCCATAACTAAAGATGCAAGTGAGTTACCAATTACGTTAACGACTGTACGTCCCATATCAAGAATACGATCGATACCTGCGATGAATGCTAAACCTTCAATTGGAATGCCGACAGTACCTAAAGTTGCTAGAAGCACAACGAATGATACGCCTGGAACACCTGCAATCCCTTTAGATGTAACCATTAATACAAGCATTAACGTAATTTGTTCACCAATGCTTAGGTGAATACCGTACATTTGAGCAATAAATAATGCAGCAATAGCTTGGTACAGTGTAGAACCATCTAAGTTAAAGGAGTAACCGGTTGGAATAACAAAGGATACGATATCCTTTGGAGCACCTAGTTTCTCCATTTTCAACATAATTCGTGGTAACACAGCTTCAGAACTTGCTGTTGAGAACGCTAAAATCAGCTCATCTTTTAGTACTTTAATTAAGAAGAAGATACTGATACCTGTAAATTTGGCCACAAGACCAAGAACGACAAAGATAAAGAATAGCATTGTTGCATAAACAAGTATAGCGAGTTTACCAAGTGGTATTAGGGAAGCGAATCCATATTTGGAAACGGTTACACCAATTAAACCAAATACCCCAATTGGAGCGAATTTCATTACGAGGTTAGTTACCCAGAACATAGTATCTGCTACCCCTTGGAAGAAGTCTAATACTGGTCTTCCTCGTTCGCCAATGGCAGCAACCCCTAAACCAAAAATAACTGAGAAGAAGATGATCGCAAGCATATTACCTTCAGACATTGCCTGAATGATATTTGTTGGTACAATGCCTACAATAATATCAAATGGTCCTTCATGCTGTACTTCTTCTGTAGTGGCAACGTATTTTGAAATATCTCCTTGAGAGAGCTCGTTCATGTTTATACCCGCGCCTGGTTGGAATAAGTTTGCGGAAAGTAAACCAATGACAATTGCTACTGTTGTAATAATTTCGAAGTAAATAAGCGATTTTCCGCCTAATCGTCCAAGCTGTTTCATATCTCCAGTGCCAGCAACACCAACGATTAAAGTTGAAATAATAATCGGTACAACAATCATTTTAATTAGATGAAGGAAAATATCACCTAAAGGTTGTAGATATGTTTCAATTTTGGGGTTTCCGTAAAAGATACCACCAATAATAATCCCTAAAATCAAACCGACTAAAATTTGAGTGGCTAAACTGATTCTAAATTTCTTCTTCAAAATCTTAGTACCTCCTAATATTAAAATTTTTAGGACTTGCCTTACTTTAATAATACGGAGGACTTATAAAATCCGACAAAATCCGAGAAAATTAATTTACTTTAGTTAAAATGTCTGAATATAACACCTGAATAAATTTCTTAATATTAACCTTTGCTTTACGATTTCCGTGATCTTCTATCTGAGTCATAAGATGACGAATTTCTTTAAAGTCAAAGTATCGAGGTGCATAATATTCAAATTCGGAGTTTGTATAATCTACGACACCTAAATTGGCGAGATTTATCATCGCTGCTAATATAGTACGGCGCACCCGCTGTTCAATGGCTTTACTTTCCTTCAAAATTTCATCTGGTGTAGCCTTTGTGACAACTGCAAGCTCCTCATAAAGCTCCTTTAATGGTGGAAGTGGTGCAATTTTGTGCTGATGCGCAAGTAATGTTTCGATGATAGCTATAATATCTTCGCTTCCAATCTCACCAACGATACCCATATCATTTAAGATAGATTGAATATGATCGCGTGACGTTGCTTTGTGATTTATTTGTTCACTTAGATCAATATTTGTAAGTGATTGGCGAATAATAAGCAATGAATTTTTTAGGCGAAATTGTTCAGTTGTTTTACGTAAAACATTTTCAACCTCAATACGGTTTATCGGTTTATGAATAAAGAAATCTATACCTTGCTTATATGCCTCACCAACCATTTCCTTATTCACAACTTGAGAAATCATGACAAATTGTCCTTCAAAACGATTTTGAATAAGGTGTTCGACTGTTGCAATCCCATCAAGCTTGGGCATGAGTAAATCAATCAACACAAATTCAGGTTGTGTC
This sequence comes from Lysinibacillus sp. NPDC096382, assembly GCF_044762845.1. NCBI lineage: Bacteria > Bacillati > Bacillota > Bacilli > Caryophanales > Bacillaceae > Lysinibacillus > Lysinibacillus sp. NPDC096382. Next base: position 6,473 of record NZ_JBIWFC010000037.1, on the reverse strand, counting down.
ATTAAAATTTGTGGAATGGCGTCCTCACCATTGCGTGCTTCACCAATAACTGTACCTAAGCCACTATCTTCAATAATTTGTTTTAACATGACCCGACTTGCACGATCATCATCTACAATAAAATACCTCATTTAAGTCTCTCCTGTTTGAATAGTTTGCGTAGGAACTGTAATTTTAAACATCGTGTTTTGAGTATTTGATTCAACGGTTATTGAGCCATTTAATTTATTTACTAATTCAACAACATGTGAAAGACCAATACCTGTTGCTGCGACACCGTCTACATTGTATTTTGTAGTGTATCCAGGTTCAAAAATAATAGAGAGATTACTTTGTGGAATGCCCTTCCCGTTATCGCATACTGTTAGTACAGTATCATCCTGTTGCTGCTGAATGGCAATAGAAATGATGCCTTGATTTTCAATTGCTTCTATAGCATTAGCTGTTAAATTATTCAAAAGTGCAAGTAATGCAATATGTTCCTTCGTTTGAAAATCGATTTCAATATTTAATTTAATTTCAATTTCTTTCCCGAGAAAATGAGCGTACTTACTGTTGCCGTCTTCAATATAATGTAATAATTCTGACAATCTAAGGGATCCAAAGCTCTTTTCACCAACAATTTTAGAAATACCTGCATAAATGCGTTGTGAATCCTTCTTCACTTCATGAATTTCCTGGGCAATATGAAGTGCCTGTAAACTTTCTGCATGATAACCTAGCGATTTTAATTGTCGATATAATTCAAACCCACTGATTGTTATTGCTTCTATATCGTTCATCGATTTTTTTAAATAAAGTGTCTCTACATATAAATCTGAGCCGATCGTAAGCATTTCTTGAACACGTTTTTTTTGCTCAGCAATTAAAATAGAACTATAAATACCAACAACAAAAAAGCTACGTAATAAAGCAACTGCTAATAATATAAGTAAATCATGAAGGAATAAAAAAGTATAAGAATTTATAAAAAAACGAAATAGTTGTTCCACTAAATTACTGAATACTTCACTAAATGCAACTAGCAATCCAAGCAATAGTGGTTTTTCTCTATATTGATGAATGCTTAGAATTTGTAGGCATATTGCAAACATTATATAAAAGGCGGCGGCAGGCAAATGTATTAGTAAACTATCGACTACTGGAACATCATGTAAAGTGTAATTAATGATAACTCGAAAAATGGTTGTCACGATACTCGTAGTAAATCCAGCAAAAATGATCGGTGTAGGTCTTAGTAGAGTACACAAAAAGAAAATAATACTTCCTAATCCAAAACGAAAAGGTGTATCAGCGAAAGGCATTATTTTAATTTCACTACCAATAGCAGTTAACAGAGCGATTGTTAAAACCCAAGTGAGGGAAGCACGAGATATGTAAAATTTCGAGTGCATAAAAAAATCCTCCCTAATAATATTAACGAGCATTATGCTAAAAAGCTCGTTTGCGTGTTTGAAATAAAATGTAATTGTACCACTACTTTTCATGTTACGTTGGGGCGAAAAATAGTTTTGTAATGAAAGTGCATTTGTCTAGATGAAATAATGCTATAGATTTTTCACAGTTATAACACCTTAATTTACAATAAAAAAATACCACAACCTAAGTGGAAGTGGCATCTAATAAATGTTACATATAATTTTTAAGCAAAAAAAAACGGCTACATTCGTAGTCGGAATTTTAAAACTGGAGGAGGTAGAGGGATTCGAACCCCCGCGCGGTGTTACCCGCCTGTCGGTTTTCAAGACCGATCCCTTCAGCCAGACTTGGGTATACCTCCATGTTGTTTTGTTACGTTGTCTTATCGACAAGATTTAATTTATCATATTTTAAAATTTACGTCAACAGATTTTTTATTTTTTTTAACTTTTTTTCAACAAATGTTGTGGTAGCGAAAGCGAAGCGTCAGATGTAGAAGTCTCCCAATTTTATAGGAAGGAAATGAATGCGGTACTAAGTCACTTTTTAACGGCTGTCATGGAATCGAAAAGGAGTTCTTATAGGATATTAGCTTAAAATCATCGCATCCATTAAATAACGGCTAACTGATCTGTATCGATAAAAACGCCATGTCCTGTGGCATTGTCGAATGGCCGACATCGTGTCGGCCCTCATGCAGACCTAAGTACAAAGCCAATTCCAGAGGCATTGTTTATCTGTGTGAAAGCAAAGTGACAGCTACAATGATGCCGAGGCATAAATGGATTAACAATTTCTTTTTTACAATGCAGATAGAATGTTCCAAACGAATATTATGCGTATTAAGTTGCAATTTATGAAAATAGTCAGTATACTAGTTATTGCCGTGCTAGGTGGGAAGGTAGCGGTGTCCTGTAACTCGCAATCCGCTCTAGCGAGACTGAATTCCTTTTTCGAGGCTGTCCGTATTGTTTGGTCTGCCTTTTGCACGTAGTGTTGACGATTGGGTCCTGCGCAATGGATACCCATGAACCATGTCAGGTCCGGAAGGAAGCAGCATTAAGTGGTCTTATTCATGTGCCGCGGGGTTGCCTAATCTGAGCTAACGACAAGAGTAACGCTTATGTGCGGCTGTCGAAGAAAGGTGCACGGCATTAAATTGCCAATTCAAACGCATCCGTCTACAAAAGGCGGATGCGTTTTTTTATGATTTTATAATATTTTTGGGGATGGAAGATCATTCACCAACACGTTTAAGGAAGTTACAAATTGTGCGGCGGACGATAGGAGCCGGAAGCATCAGCGTTCACTACAGGAAGTGAAAGAGAATTGTCCCGAAGTTTTAGAAAAACGATGACAATATTTTATAAATAATGAGGTAAATGCTATAATAGAACTATTCTATATAATGAAGAAGAGGAGAGGAATCCATTGACGTATCAAGCATTTTATCGTGTGTATCGACCGCAATCATTCCGAGAGATGTCTGGTCAAGCACATGTCAAAAGAACGCTACAAAATGCTCTCCTAGCGAATAAAACAACACATGCTTATTTATTTTCTGGCCCACGTGGTACCGGGAAAACAAGTACAGCTAAAATTTTTGCAAAGGCTTTAAATTGTGAGCATGCACCATCAAAAGAGCCTTGTAATGAATGTGCTACTTGTTTAAGCATTACAGACGGTTCTCACCCAGATGTTATTGAATTTGACGCGGCGTCTAATTCACGCGTTGAAGAAATCCGAGACATCATTGAGAAAGTTCGATTTGCTCCTGCGAGTAGTAGATATAAAGTGTATATCATTGATGAAGTACATATGCTTTCTACAAGTGCTTTCAATGCCCTTTTAAAGACGTTAGAAGAACCACCTTCACATGCTGTATTTATTTTAGCAACGACAGAGCCTCATAAATTGCCCGCAACGATTATTTCGAGATGTCAGCGCTTTGATTTCAAGCGTCTTTCGACCGGTGATATTATTGAGCGCATGAAAGTTGTATTAGAAGATATTGAGTTACCATTTGAGGAACAAGGTTTAAAGGTAATCGCACAATCAGCAGCGGGTGGTATGCGTGATGCTTTAAGCTTATTAGATCAGGTTGTATCCTTTAGTGGAGAAAAGTTGAAGCTTGAGGATACATTGCTTGTGACAGGTTCTATTAGTCAGGAAGTTTTCTATGAGTTAGCAGAAGCTCTTAAAGTAAAAGATGTCGCACAAATGCTTGCGTTATTAGAACAGCTTATTGCGGATGGGAAAGATCCTCTTCGCCTTTCTGAGGACCTAATTACATTTTTCCGAGATTTATTATTACTGCAAACAAGTGAAGATTTGGCCGAATTATTAGAACTAGTATCACCAGAGGAGCGAGTGTTTACATTAGCGCATGATTTTGCACCGGATTTGCTATATGGCTACATTGATATTTTAGCGAAAACACAGCAAGAAATGCGATTCTCCCACCATACAAAGATTTATTTGGAAACAGCATTACTTAAAATGGTGCAGTTTTCGGGTGGCGCAGTTGGTCAGACTACCACTTCAGGTGAGGTAGCTATGAGCCCTGAGCTCGCCCAAAAAATTGTGGCACTTGAGCAGATGGTGCAACAACTATCAGCCCAATTACAAGCTGGTGCTCCTATGCAAACGGCGCAAACACCAAAAGAACAGCGCCCACGAGCAAAAAGTCCGAATGGCTATAAAGCACCAACAGGCCGTATTCAAGAGATACTAAAGGATGCTACAAAGCAAGATGTGCAACGTATTAAATCGGTTTGGGCACAGGCATTAAGTCAAATGCAAAAATCTCAATCAGCTCTTTTGGCAGAGGCTGAACCTGTTGCGGCATCTTCAAGTGCTTTTGTGTTAAAATTCAAGTATGATATTCATTGTCAAATGGTTGCTGATAATCAATCCCTAAAAGCTCAATTCACACAATTAATTGCAGGGCAAACTGGTACTATGTACGAAATGCTTTGTACGCCTGAAGAGGCTTGGTTAAAATTACGTGAAGAGTTTATTCGTGATCATGGCTTACAGCAACAGAAAAAATCCTCTCAGGATGAAACTGATCATGAAATGGAATTATTAGAACCACCTCCGGCAGAAATGTCAGAAGGGCCGTTTATCGACGATGCTCAACCACTTGCTTCACAAGATCCACTTGTGACGGAAGCGGAAAAGCTGTTTGGTAAAGATTTTATTGAGATTGTTGAAGATTAATCATTTAGGAGGAATATGTTTATGCGTGGAATGGGAAATATGCAAGGTATGATGAAAAAAATGCAAAAAATGCAAAAGGAAATGATGGAAGCTCAAGAGGCTTTAAATGCAGAGCAATTTGAAGGTACAGCTGGTGGCGGTATGGTGAAAGTATCTGTAACTGGTCAACGTGAAATTGTAGAAGTAAATCTTGATCCATCAGTAGTAGATCCAGACGATATCGAAATGCTACAAGATTTAATCGTTGTTGCTGCAAATGAAGCATTGAAAAAAGTAGATGAAAAAACGAATGCAACAATGGGTAAATTCACTCAAGGCATGAATCTTCCGTTCTAGGAGGTAAATAAATGTACTACCCAGAACCAATATCGAAACTGATTGATAGTTTTATGAAATTGCCAGGTATCGGGCCGAAAACCGCGGCTCGTCTGGCGTTTTTTGTGTTAACAATGAAAGAAGATGACGTTTTATCCTTTTCAAAGGCACTAATTGATGCTAAACGAAATTTAAGCTATTGCTCCGTATGTGGCAACATAACTGATGTAGATCCATGCCATATCTGTACTGACAAACAAAGAAATCATTCTATTATTTGTGTTGTCCAAGATACAAAAGATGTAATTGCGATGGAAAAAATGCGCGATTTCAATGGTATGTATCATGTATTACAGGGAGCTATTTCACCTATGGATGGTGTTGGTCCGGAGGATATTAATGTCGCGTCCCTACTAGTTCGTTTGCAAGATGAGACTGTTCAAGAACTTATTTTAGCTACGAATTCAACGATTGAGGGTGAGGCAACAGCTATGTATATTTCGCGTCTAGTGAAGCCATCTGGTATTCGAACAACACGGATCGCTCATGGACTACCAGTAGGTGGAGATTTAGAATATGCAGATGAAGTAACGTTATCGAAGGCAATGGAAGGTCGCCGAGAATTGTGAGTGAGGGATTAATATGTTCTTCCGCAGTAAGGGAAAATTAAAAAAAGAATTCGATGACAAGCTTGTGAATCTTATAAAAGGAACAAAAGAGGATTTGCAGCAGGCGAAGATAATTGAAGAACTACTAGATGACTATGATTTAGAAGTAATTGCTCAACGAAAAGCAGCGGAGAGCATACATTTTTATTTATTCAAGGAAGCTAGAATTCGTAGAGTATTAATTAAATAATAGTTTTCAAACTTATTTCAGCAGGTGTCCAAACATCCGCTAAAAATAAGTTAATGCATAGGTATAAATAATATTCATAGAAGCAAAACAGGAAACATAAACTTTCATAATTATATTTTTGAGGGGGAAACCATATGTCGTGGTTAGTAATTATGAGCTTTTGTGTACCTGTAGTGCTTCTTTTTCTTTATATAATAATAAGACATGCCAAGATGGGTAAAATTTTAGAAGGAATGTCTGTGTTTTGGTTTAGATTTGCTTTCGCCTTTCTACTATTATTTATTATTCATTTAGGGATAGGGTATGCAGGCTATAATGTGCCGATTAATCTATTTTCAGTATTCACAATTGCAATATTAGGTATTCCGGGTGTGCTAGGGATAACCGCTTTAATATATTTTTTATAAGATGCTTGCAAAACAAAAATATTGTGGTATAGTAATAAGAGTCGTTAAGATAACGGTTGAAAAACAAATGAGTTTTAAATTAAAAAATTAATTGTTGACAACAAGTGAACGACATGATATTATATAAGAGTTGCTGTTGAGATAAAGCAGCGACAATATGAACCTTGAAAACTGAACAAGCAAAACGTAATCAATAAAGTTTTTACTAGCTAACCTTGAGTTAGTGAACGAAACAAAATTTTGGACATCAAA
>NZ_JBIWFC010000036.1:0-13237 GCF_044762845.1 Lysinibacillus sp. NPDC096382 | reverse complement strand
GCTTCTAATATCAAAATATTTATTTAGGTTAATGGTTTTGCTAAATACCTTACCAATTTCTCCTGAAACAAGAATGTCATTTCTTAGTGTCATTTCAGTTGGCTCTAAAGTTGTACGCTCTAGTAGGGGAGAGAGGTTGTCCATACCTTCCTCAAAGAACTTAGTTGAAGTAGGTAGAGTAGAAGATATTGTTGACCAATAAGCAGGTGTATCAAGAGTCTCTTTTTCATACATTTCAAATGAGCTGACCAATGTATAATAGCTATGGTGACTTAATCCAAATTGTATCTTATAGAATAAATACTCATTATTATTGTCGAAATTATATGTTACTTTAGCATTGCTATTAGGGTGATTATCAACAGTTAGAAGTTTATCATAGCTTAAACCATCATAACTACCTAGCAAAGAAAATGCTTTTAATCCATATGTGCTACCTGAAATCGAAAGGGATGCCAGTGTAATTTTATTTACCATTTTTGGAGAGTCAAATTGGTATTGAAGCCATGATGGAGCGCCTGCACTAGAGCCATTGTCATACCAATATGTTGAGTCATTTCTATCAAATGCTCTCCAAGCAGGGTCATAAGCACCCCTTGCTGTTACTTTTCCTTTTGGGCTAGTATCACTTGTCATATTTGGTACTGCATTAATTGTTGGGTCTTTACCTAATAATTTAGGGTTAAATTTCTTATATTCATCATCATGTAAAACAAGAGTTTTGTTTTCATTATGCATCTTTTGCTTTCCATCAAATGAATATAGGTTAGGTGCTTTGTATGGGTATGCAAATGGCTCTTGCCCTGCGTTAATAGTGAAGGGGATTGCGCTATTAGAGCCATCTGCTGAACCGATAGCAGGTTTTATTATAGATAATGGCACACCGTTAGAACCCTTAATATCTATGAGTGAGCTAAAGCTTCCACCATTCATGTGATACCTATATCTAGGTGTCGAAGGTGATGTTAAATCTACCTCAATTCCATAGATTGTATCCAACTGTGGTTGCCAAAGTATTTGGTATGAATTAGGTTGATTATAGTTAGTTCCATCAACTGAAACAAACCCTATCCATCTGTTTATCATTCTCCCACTATCAGGAGTAGTGAGTTCAAAATAAAAGACACCTTCTCCTAATTTTCTACCACCTATTGTATTCATCACTTCTGTAGATGCATTAGTAGCAGTGTAACTTGAGTTTTTAGTCCATCTTGCATCAATAATGTTCATTACAATTAAACACCTTCTTTAAAGATAGGATTCAAGCTATCAATTTTTATCCAATCATCACGAGTGATTTTCTTTCTGTGTAAACTTCCTGTATCTGACCATGTTGAATCTAATTTCATGTCAAAAGCATAGTCTCTTTTTAGCCTGAGAGCTGTAGTAGACTCTTTATAAAAGTTTAATGCTCCAACTTCTGAATAACTTGAGCCACTATTGTTTGTTTCCCATTTAATTCTATAGCCTTTGTAGCTTTGACTGTTATTGAAATCACATATAGCATCTGTGTTAATAGTAGTGAAAGTATGGATTCTTTTATCAAGCTCAATCCACTTTCCATCATGACCATCTGTTGTATCAAAACTTCCCTCAAGAACCCAATCTTTAATCATATATGGCAATATGTTTGCCTGCCCAATACTTCTTACCTTGTATCTATTTATTTTTATTGCACTATTGAAAACAAAGCCTAAGTATCCACTAAGAATACCATTTTTCGTTATATATCCTTCGGGTTGGTCAACATTGTCAAATGCCCTCCAAGCGGGGTAGTTACCTGTGTGATATTCTGTTTCTGCAAATGCAATACCATGTGTAGTACTAGCAGATGTGTTTGAAGTCAAAGTAGGAACGATATATCCTCCTGCTGTGGCTTGTATTTCCTCAACAAAAGGATTAACTTCAAAATCTGACTTTGTTATAATGAATTCATCTGTCACAAAGCCTGCAAATAAATCTATTCTAATTTGAATAAATTGTTTAGTATCAGATTGAATAGCTCCATCCATAGCTATAGCAGTCCAATCAGACCAATCTCTATTATTGTCTGAAACTCTTGTTAATACTGCGAAAGAGCTTGCTCCTATATTTGTGTTAGTGGTAAATACTTTTTCGAAGTCCTTAAACTTATCGCCTAAGTCAACTACATCAGAAGTCCAAGAACCTTGTTCGGTGTAAACAGGGTTTCCCTGACCATCAACATCAACTTGCATTAATTGAAGGTGTCCTGTTGACTTATTGATTTCAGTATTATTATGTGTTCCTGAAACACCAATAGGCAACCCTATCTCTTTGCGTTCTAAATTACCGCCTACAACTGTCATAGAGTATCTTCCTTTCCTGATTTTTAAATATGAATTATGTTTCCTTCTAGTCTATCTCCTGTATCAATGGACTCTATACCACCAATGAAAGTAATAAAACTACCACTTACATTTGTGAATGAATTGTTTAAAAATAATACAATAAATTTAGAATTTTTGGAATCTTTGATTTCTCCAATCCTAGCATCTAAACCTTTACTAACAAGATTTTAGTTTCTCTAGTGAATATTTCCCTGTATCTACTGTGTAGACCTTCTCAGTTGATGATTCAAATGTTGATAACTTATTGTTCGTAGATGTTATTTCTAAAGAATTATTTTTATCGGGAAGACGTAGCCAAAATCGTTTCACAGTGCATTTCCTCTCTTTACGTTAGTTTTTGATTACCCAATTAATCTGACCTGCTCTATTGGCTTCTAAAGGGGCATAGAAGCGTTCTACTTCAATCCCTCTTGATTTGAATACCAAATAGCCATTCATATCCTTATTTGATGTTAATTTGACCTCAATAAAGGCACTATCACTAAATGGTAGTGAAACAACAGGTTGGAAGAATAGTTGCACATCATCTTTCTTATAGATTGTTTTGTAGCCAAAATTAATTGACTTGATATTTGAGCGTTGAACACCTTGTACATTACTGTAGTCAGCGTAAGCTTCTTTATATGTGATAAGGTCTTTGTTTTCGAAATTTGTTGTTAAATGATAAGTTTTTCCATTTTTGTCAATATACTCAACTTCAATTCTTCTTTTCATTAGGTTGAATGAACCATCTGACATTTCGAAGAAGAGTTTAACATTCAGCGTTTCAGTTAAGGGAATATCAATTGCTGGTTTCCTGAATTTGTGAATAACACTTTATCAATCGCCTTCATTGTATTGAAGTTTTCTATTAAAAAATCATTATAAAATAGGGTAGGAGAGAATGCCCCTAACCCTGTAAAATTACTCTTTTATTTGTAAATACAATTATATTACTTTTGTATGTAAGGGTATAAAACACATTGTACTAAAAGATTTTTATCTGCTAAAGCTGTTTTAGGAACTCTTCATTACAGAAGTCTGAACAAAGTTACCACTTGTTAATTTAGTGTTAGTTCTATTGAAATTTGTGTTGTAAGCAAAACCTGTAGTAGTTCCTGCTGTTCCTAATTCTCAAAAACCTGATTTGTTTTTATCTTTAACATCACTTCTACCAACTGGAGTGAAAGACTCTTCTCTCAAACTATCTACACGAACATTGAACCAACAGTCTTTAACAGGCTTCAACAATGCTTCCTGTTGGGTTTCCATCACCACCATTGCGGTCACGAGTTGTGTATGATATTTCCAAGTGGTTCTGTCAAATAAACCAAAAAATCTCCTTAACAAAAGTGTTAAGGAGATCTTTAAAATACAATAAACTTATGCTTTAATAACTGAGCCAACCCAAAGAATTTTCAAGTCTTTCATCTTTTGAAGATATTGTTTAGCGGAAGCTTCGTTAGCATATGTGCCTGTTTGGAAGTAGAACTTACCTTTGTCTTCATTGATTGTGATGTAATCAATATTGGCAAGTTTGTTTTGCGCAACCTTAGCTTTGGCACTCTCGGCTTCTTTCTTCGTACTATACGTTCCTGACTGTATTCTGTAAGGTTCGTTTTTAGCAGGTGGTGTATTTGTTCCGCCTTTGCCTTGAATCTTGTTAAGAGCCTTCTCGACACGATTTAAGAAGTCCTTCCAAGTTCCTCTGTCCAAGATTCTGTGTGGGCAATACTTACCTGACCAATCTTTATGTTTCTTTACAGAGTTGATTCCTAAGCCATGTTTATTCAATAGATAAGCTGTAAGCTCAACTGCATTATTCTCAGCTTTATCATATTTATCCCCACCACTCTTAGAATAGCAGATTTCAACACCGATAGATTTCATGTTACCATTTCCTCTACCATCACCACAATGCCAAGCTGTGCGATTATTAGGTGTTACTTGAATGATTTCCTTATCATCTACAGCATAGTGGAACGAAACTTGATTATTGTTGCTATTGTGATAACGAGCTTCATTCAGGGCAGGCGCGTCATTAGCTGTGTTATGAATTGTGACATATTGAGGTGTCATGCTGTATGGTGCCTTAAGAGAATACTTAGCAGAGCTTACTAACATTTGTTTAATTTCTAACATATAAAATCACCTTCGATTAATTAATTTTTTGAATATAAAAAAGCAGTCTATTTAGACTGCTTCTCATTGAGTACTGAGTGCTTCCTTGAATGTTTCTTCTATAGTTGCTAACGCTTTCTTAATAATATTTTCGAATATTGTTTGAAACACAAAAACATTTTGAAAACATAAAAAGCTTTATGCTTCCTGTTTTACTATCAAACTATTTTTCATCTAGGTCAACTGCATGACTAGCAACATAAGTATTAGCTCTAGACGTTTGTCAGAATGGGTAGTAAGGAACTTTTTCAACAGCTTTAATAATTTGATATTGCTCAGGAGAACCAAGTTCTACTCGAACTTCATCAATTTTGTCATTATGGGCGAGATAATTTACGAGCAATGTATTTTTCTATCCAATTAGCATATTACTATGTTACTTTTGTGTAGTTTCTTCTAAAGATACTGTTTCTAAAATGTCACAGAAGCGATTGTAGCGCTCTGCTTCAATACCTGAAAACTCTTTATCAACTTCTAGTACAATACGTTGAATAGTTTTAATCATTTCAACTTTCTCGTTTTTGGCTTCGATAATAAATTCCTCATTCATTAACTTAGATACTTCTATGTTGAATGAAAGACTATCCTCAAGAATAACGAACTCATGACCTTTTTCATCTTTGTTACGAACAGGTTCATCATTTTCATCTTTCTTAGCGTAGTCTTGTAAAAGAATATCACGCTCAGTAGAAATTAATTGCAATTGAGCTTCTAAGATTCCAATAAAACGAGAGCGCATACGAGAATCCTTTCCTTTTAATGAAAGCTCATATAGGAAATCTCCAAAAGCTTTAAGTTCATAGTTTTTAAATACTAAAATCATGTTATTTTTATTCCTTTCCAATTCAAATAGAGGGTACAACTATCGCACATAGCACCTACTATTATATGTTATTATGATACTTTTGTGAAGGGTATTTTAAAAATATTTAAAATTTATTTTGCAGTAAATAACAAGGCTTAAATGATGAACGCATAAGCGCCACCTTTAGAGCCTACTTGAATCACAGTGTAGACATTATCTACCAACAAGATACGTGGTTCAATTACAGTTGGTATATCATGGTCTATCCATGTTGGAATAGTAATCTCAGCTTCTACTTTTTTCTTAGTTACAGAAATCTCAGTGTCTACTTGAGATACTTTCTTAATATCAATAATCGTATCAACCTGACTTACAGATTTAGCGTCAATCTCAGTGACAACATCACTAGTGTATTTAACGTAAATTTCTGCGTCTTCACTTGAATCATCATAACGTTGTACAGTAACAGACACTTCAATATAAGGTTTTGATACAAATATTTCAGTGTTAACATCATTCTTGACATTGGCTTCAATTTCAACAAAAATATCATTTCTGTATTTTACTTCAACTTCAATTTCAACTTTTGGTCTTGAAATATCTATTACAACTTGAGGACTACTTTCATCAACAACTCTAGGTGTGATTACAATTGGTATTCTATCTTTTGCTATAAGAATTTCTGTAATAACATCATTTGTCCAAGTTTCAGGAATTTCAATTTCTGCTAATACTGATTTCTTACCATGTCTAGGCACAGTTATTTCAGTTTTAATGGTAGGTTTTGTGACTGTAATTTCAGTGTCTTTAGTGTTTGTATCTCTTTTAGTACATGAAATTTCAATTGGAACAATTGGCTGATTGATGAAGATTTCAGCATCTTTTCTATCCTCAAGAGGTCTTCTAGCACCGATTTCAGCAAATATTTTACTTTCATCACGTTTTGCTGAGATAATTTGTGACCATACATAAGGTTTACTTACTGTAATTTCAACGTCAGCTTCAAAGTTCAATGGAACTTCTCTGCGGTGAACATAGATTTCAGCGTTCAGTGGTTCAAACATGAATACTGAATCAACAGTAACCTCAGTATTTTTGTCATCTTTTTTTCTTCTATAAGCGAAGATTTCAGTTAAAAGCTGACTTCTGCCTTGAGAGAATATTCTTGAATCAAAGTATTTAACAACTAGCTCAGGTGGTAAAGCAGTCTCTCTAGTATAGAATGTTGTTTGACCAAAATCAGTTTCATTAGATATGCGAACAATGAAACCATTATTAATCTTCTCTAGTGCAACCCATGATTTAACAATATCAAGTACATCAAACTCAACATATCCTTTTGCTGTATTAACAGTAAAGTTATTAGAGATAAGGTCAATAGGATTAGGTTTGTTTAAGTGAGTTATGTTGTATTCTTGCCATGCGCTATCTGCATTTAAAATTTCAAGCTTAATATTATTAGGAACAGCGCCTTTGTAGTATAAGCGTAAATGAGATTCTTTTAGTACATAAGATGGGTGAATGGATTGTAAATCAAACTGCACAAATGAGCGCCAAATATCATCTTGACTTCGACCAACAACCATAGATGAACTGCTACCATAGTTAATTGATTGGAAAGATGATTGCTCTCTAGTGAAAGAGTCTTGAGTAGGGTTGAATATATCTGTAACAATTGGTGGTTGTTGTAATTCATAGATAGCATACATTCTATTGTGAGGTGGTACTTCAATCTCTGTTGGCATGTTGTTATAACCAATAGGTTGAATCTCAGTGTAGACAACTGAGTTTCCACGATACATGATATTCAAGTCAGTATCTTTCTCAGAAAATCTTAATGCACGAGAGACAAGCTCTGTTTCATTTTCATCTTTTCCAATTGCTCTAGGTATGATTTCAGTTTCTTGCTCTGAGTTTCCAACAGCAATAAGACTATATTTTGCCTTGAAGCTATTTTTTGGCTTCACTTCAATTACTGTCTCAACGATATTGTAAGTATCAATATTTGCTATATTGGAGCTACCGAAAGATTGTATGTCTTTCAGTAGCTCACCTGTTTTTAGAGAGTTATTGTCTCCCATAATTACACTTCCTTATCACATTGTATTGTGATTAGGCTTTATCTGCTCTCACGATAATGTCAAATGAACCGTTAGCGTCAGGCGTTGAACCTAATTCAGTTTTTAGTCTAATGAAGAATGACTTTTCTTCGTTGTTTTTTAGCACACCACTTAGTCTTAAATCAGGCTGAGGAATGAAAGGGGAGTTGCTTGTACTAAACTCACAAGTCATACCAGTAGGAAAGTTTGTTGTATTAGCAAACAACTGTACATCTTTCACATCATACCCATATTGATTTTTAAGAATAATTTCGTGTTCTATAGTAGTTTGACCTGCAATAACGATACCGAAGTCAAGATACTGTAGAACTTCACCAATCTCACTTGAATAGTAATGACCGAAAATATCTTTGAACATAAGACCTGAATATGTTCCCATGAACTGAGTTGACCAATAATCAGTTGTGCCATAGAAATCTTGGAACTCTACTTTAAGAGTGTTCCAATCATCAATCTTAATGTCTTTACTTCCAATTGCTAATTCAATGTTTTGAGGTGATTCACCGAGTTTTGTAAAGCCTCCATCAGAAGGGTAGAAGTTACCATTGTTTAGTAACACACGATACTGAACACGAGTTAAATCATCATCACTTAGAACACCTTTTAGGACATTGCCATTGAGTTCAATATTAATCTTAGCAGTTGTGTTTAAGATATAAAGACTTGTGTCTTTAATAGTTGTAGTGTTACGAGGAAGATAGTCTTCAAATGAAACTGTCTCTACAACCGTTTTGATTGTGTCACGAACATTATCTATTAGGAACATACCAATACTAATATACTCACTAGTCCATGTACGCCATTGTTTATCTGTAATTCCATTTAATGATTTATATGACATACCATTTTTCATGATTGCTTGCTCAGTAGAAGCGTCAGCTACCACGAATTTGTTTTCAACATTGCTCCAAACATACCATTTGTCAGGTGTGTTACCTGCGACAAAGTAGCGAGCTTCATCACGATATGATTGAGATATATCATTAACAAATACATCATCTAAAGCACCATACACACGCTTAGGGTTAATCAATTTGATGAACTGAGGTTTTGGAACTGCGTTCATTTCAAGCACTCTCTGAGCAGTATCAGGGGCTTCATCAGTCCATGTTACAACTTCGAAGTCACCTTCTAATTCATCAACAGGCGACCAATTAGCTTCTAAGATTAGGTCAGCATTTGTTACAGCTTCATCGTCTGTGTAATAAAGAACCTCAACACTATCACCAACTTCATCATAAATATCAAATGGCTCAGTAGTAGTGGACACGATAATGTCCTCTGTAGTCTCTGTATAAGCTACTACAGTAGGTAGTTCGCCAATGTAGTCATAAACACTGTAAGGGTCAACACCTGTCTCTACAGCGATCAGAGAGGTGTCTGAGTCGGTGTAGTAAATAACCTGAGGTTTATCACCTAGTAAATCCTGTACTTTGAAATCCTTTTTATTAAGTACAACAGATGTAAATTGCTTATCTTCAAAATCAGACCACATAATTACTGATTTATCTCCTGACAGCTCTTTCCACTGTTTCTCTTTGATATGGTCAAGATTGTTCATTCCGTATTCAATGAAGTTTTCTTCTGTTGGCGTAGTTATTTGCCAAGCAGTACCATCATGGTATTTGTATTGTGAACCATAACTTACAAGGTATTTATCAGGGATAGGGGAGATGACTCTGTCGTAGATTTCGATTTGGTCTAGCTCTCCAATAAATGCACTAGCATTAGTATCGTGTAGTCCACCTACAAAAAGTGGTCTAACTGCACCGTTATATGAGTTAGCTGTCACAGCTTGAAAAAGAGGGGTTGACATGTCATCTATATATACTTTCACATCTGTCAAGCTTCTTATTAGTAAAAAATCGTGCCAATTATTATCTTTGAAATTACCTACACTATCCGTTGTCAAGTAATTGAATTGATTAGGAGCATATGTTTCTCCTATCTCTAATCTTCCCTTATCATTAAAAGCTATAGCTAAACCTTTATAGTCTTTATAAGAACCTGAGTTTGATAGAATATAGCCATTAGTAAGTATATTTCCTAATTTAAACTTGAATCTTAAAGAATATACACCCACAGGAATTAAATCATTAAATGAAATTTTTTGACTTCCATTAAAACTCATAGCATATCCTTTGCCATTCCACCCTATGACACGATTAGGGCTACCTACTAGTGTTCCTGTGTGTCCACCAATTGAGTCCATAGCATTACCACTAGGTTCATCAAAACCAATAGATGCTTTACCATATTTACTTAAATTATCTTTACTATTAGCCATTGTATTGACCTCCAATATTTTTCCATATTAAAAGGACAACTAGATTAATAGTTGTCCTCAATCATTGCTGTTTTAAAATCACTACCAATAGGAATACTAATCATTCTGTTTTTCCCTAAAGGTGTTTTATCGTTGCTTACAATCTCATATTCAGTTGTAGTTTTAGTGAAATCAATTGGTGGTCTATCAACTGCTGAGTCAATTTCTTTTATCACTCCACCTTGAGCTAACAACATGTATTCTACTGTGTTGGGAATCTCTTTCACACGAGTTGATGTGGGGGAGAACACAAGATTTTTATTGTCTGTTGTCTTAACCACTAAACGTTTTTGAGTGAAGTCAGAGGGAGATAAGGCTTTGTTGTAGATTTGTAAGTCATCAATTTGACCATTAAAGTCATATAGGGCAGATGTATTATATCTAGCTAAATATAACCCATAAGTTTGAGAAGTGAAGGTTTCTGTGTAGTTAGAATACACAGCGTTTTGAACGTCATCTAAGTATAGCGTTAGAATTTTATCTTTTATTGTTATATAAACTTCGTGCCAAAGAGTATCTTTAATAGAGGTTAGAAAAGGAAATAAGACAGGAACGCCATTATGGACAACATAAAATGTAGGTATGTCGTTTAGCAATGCCAAGTAAAACCCATTGTTGCCAGTCGAAGTGCCCGTAGTTGAAAAAACAACATTATTGACCATTATAGCAGTAGTGTTTTTCTTGAATTTAAACCTAATAGTTTTTTCCCTTAGGGGTATAATAGGAGCGTTGAAAAGAGCATACTGTCCACCACCAAAGTTTATAGCTTGACCTTCACTATTCCAACCTTCAACTCTTGTTGCACCTGTAACTGTGCCTGTGTAGCCATTGCCTAACTTGTCTACAACGTTTCCACTTGCTTCATCAAAGCCAAACCATGCGACACCAGATTGATACATTAGTTGTTCTGTTGTTGCCATTTATTTCACCTCTCTTAATCCATAAGCTACTTCGCCCCATGCTGTAAACCAACTACCACCTTGAAGCGCAAGTGATTCTTTATGAGTTATTCTAATATATCTACTAGATGTTTGATTCATATTGAAGATTACAGGAACTCCTGCTGTCCAATTTTTGAAGCCCACTACATCCAGTACTTTTGTCCAATCGTTACCATTGTCAGATGCTTCTATGATGAATGTTATTGGTGTTTCGTTTAGATATGAGGATGGTGTTAACTTTACAACATTAATATCTTTACTAGCTCCTAAATCAATCATTAACCAAGAGTTTTGATGTTGGTTGGCTAAAGTAGTCCAATAGGTAGCGTTATCTAAGTCAAAAGCTTTTGATGCACTGTAAGTAGTGCTAAAAACTGAACTTGCACTAGCAACTAGGGGAGAGGGTGTGTTATCATCAATCATTTTAGTATCATACCAAGTAGTTACAAAACTTTTATTCTCTGTGATTTCCTTTATATTCAATGTATTGATTTTACCAATATCATGTGTAAATACTTTACCATTTACATTAGCGACAGGTGTGTCATTAAAGTATCTATGTTTATCAAAAGGAACATCTAATTGAATTTCTTTACCTTGTTCAATACCATGTAAAATCATGTTTTTAGGTGAATTGTCAGGCATGTGAATAAGAGTATTGTCAGAAAGTGAGTATGTAGAATTACCATTTTGTAAAACTAGTTTATCAGGGTTATAATCAATCCCTCCGTATACTAATCCACTTATTAAAACATTATAAATAGAATTACTTGCTTTAGCTATCAATTTATAATATTGATATATATATCCCTTGTTAAAATAAAATTCTTTTGGAACATTCATTTCAGTAAAAGATATTCCTGATTCTACATGTATTTTTATAAAGTTTTGACCATCGTTAGAGGCGTGTATCTCAAATGCAGTAATATAGTTATCTAATCTTGTTGTTAAAAACTTCATTTTTTTTATCTGTACTTTTCTTCCATAGTTTACTATTATGAAAGGATTATCTGAAGCAGTTTGACGACTCTGCCATGTTCCTCCTGAAAGTCCTTGGTACGCTAAAAGCCCACCAATCTCACTACTAGCACTCGCAGACAATGGATAAGGTGTGAGGTTTGTAGTCATATTTAAATCAAACCATTTTTCTACTGTCATATAATCATTCCTTCCTTATTGTATTAAGAAGCCAAAATAAAAACTCAGCATTATTTACAACTAATGCTGAGTGGTTTTCTATCTAATTTAGTTGTCAAAAAACCTTCTTCGTTGTTTGAGACTTCATCCTGTAAAATGTATTTTTTAGTTTCAATAATTCTGTTTAGGTTTTTGAAATTATTAGTGCCATAGTTAATAAAATTATTTACACTTACTTTTGGTACTTCTGTAATATTATTTGCAATGTTTTTGAATGATATTTCACCAATACATACATATCCAAATCCATTAGTACTAAATGTCTCTATTCTGTAATACTGATATGCAATGTTGTTTCTAAACTTATATATTTTAGTTTCTCCATTTTTCCACGTTTGGTCTTTAAATTCAGCTAATTTTATAAATTTAGAATTATCATTCGACGCTAAAATATTGAAGTCTCTTGGCATACCATTTGCTATTTCTTGGGTAATCATTGAAGAACTCAATTCAAGGGTATTTGCATGAACCTTTCTACCATAATTAATTTGTATCCAACCTGTTGTTCCTGCAACACTACTCCAATAGTCATAGCTACCACCTGTATTAGTACTATTAAAAGCTTTGTATGCTGAATATGTGGAATTAAATTCACTACTAGCACTTGCGATAAAAGGAGATGGGGAAGTATTAGAGGTCATTTTTGTTTCATGTGTTGTGTCAAATGATTCTATAGAGTATGTTTTATTATTCGATTGAAGCATATAAAATCCTTTTTTTACACCACTTACAAACATTTCATTAAATTGAATGTATGCAGAATTTGGATATATTCTATATGTCCCTGATTCTAAGTTTCCATAATATTTATACCAAGTAGATGTAGTTGTAGTTGGAACACTTGAGCTTATAACTTCTAATTCTTGAGAATTTTTTATCAGCTTTCTTAGTGTAGTTGGCTGTCCTGACCTTCCTCCTGAATCAGAATAATAACCACTAGTGAACCACACATCAGCACTCGCATAATTGTCAGGTATTGTAAATTCTAAATAATAATTGTTGTACCTAAGCAAACAAGCACCATATTGACCTTCCATTGTTACAATATCATTGAATAAAACACCAGAAGGATTCCAAATGTTACCACTAAAAGCTTGTACTTTTAGTTTTTCAGATGTAATTTCCTCTCCTACGTAGCTAGTAGGTAAATTTACTCTAGGCATTTATCTCACCTCAGTTCTAATAGTTCTAATATCAAAATATTTCTTTAAATCAATTGTTTTGCTAAACACTTTTCCTATTTCATCAACATCTAAAATCTCACTTTTATCTGACATTGCCATAGGCTCTAGTTCTGCTACTTTTCTGTTAAATAAGGG
>NZ_JBIWFC010000035.1:0-15667 GCF_044762845.1 Lysinibacillus sp. NPDC096382 | reverse complement strand
GTCACACCCGTTCCCATACCGAACACGGAAGTTAAGCTCTTTAGCGCCGATGGTAGTTGGGGGCTTCCCCCTGTGAGAGTAGGACGTCGCTAGGCGCAAAAAGTCGCTGCTGATAAACTCAGTAGTGGCTTTTTTTATATGCAAAAGAATATTAAATACTAGCAATATATATAAAGGAGACATTTCAACCAAGTGAATGGTAAAATGTCTCTTTATTATATTTTATACAGTTGTTGTTGCTGCTCGTAGTTCTATACGACGAATCTTACCAGAAGTTGTTTTTGGTAGCTCATTGATAAAGACAATACTACGAGGATATTTATAAGGCGCTGTTAATGCTTTAACGTGCTCTTGTAGTTCTTTTATTAACTCGTCCTCATCAAGATCTCTGAAGCTTTCTCGTAAGATGACAAAGGCTTTAACAATATGGCCTCTAATTTCATCTGGAGCTGCGACTACAGCACATTCTTGTACAGCTTCATGTTTATTTAAAGCATCTTCTACTTCAAATGGCCCAATTGTATAGCCTGATGAAATAATGATGTCATCTCCTCGACCTTCAAACCAGAAGTAGCCGTCTTCATCGCATTTGGCTTGGTCCCCAGTAATATACCAA
The DNA here is from genome assembly GCF_044762845.1 of Lysinibacillus sp. NPDC096382. Classification (NCBI taxonomy): domain Bacteria; kingdom Bacillati; phylum Bacillota; class Bacilli; order Caryophanales; family Bacillaceae; genus Lysinibacillus; species Lysinibacillus sp. NPDC096382. Next base: position 15,051 of record NZ_JBIWFC010000035.1, on the reverse strand, counting down.
TCTCCACGGAAGGCAGCTTGTGTACGTTCAGGCTCACGATAGTACTCCTTAAATAGAGCAGGAGAAGATTTGTGTACTGCAATATCTCCAACTTCTCCAACGGGTGCCTCGTTGCCTTCATGATCTATAATACGGACAATATTGCCAGGTGTAGGAACACCCATTGAACCAGGACGTAAATCAATATTTTCAAGTGTGCCAATTAATAAGGTATTTTCCGTTTGTCCATAGCCATCGCGAACTTTAAGATCGAAATTTTTCATAAATGTTTCGATGACTGGTCGATTTAATGGTTCACCAGCCGAAACAGCACTGCGTAGAGAAGATAGATTATAGTCTTTTAAATTATCAATCTTCGCCATAATTCGATATTCCGTTGGAGTACAGCACAATACATTAACCTTTTCTTCTTGAAGCAGTTTAAGGTATGTTTTTGCATCAAATCCTCCGTGGTATACTAATGCAGTTGCGCCCAGCATAATAGTCGATAAAAATGGGCTCCAAATCCATTTTTGCCACCCTGGAGCTGCTGTAGCCCAAACTAAGTCACCTTCACGTACACAAAGCCATTGTGAAGCGGCTGTTCTAATATGTGCATATCCCCATCCGTGTGAATGAACAACTCCTTTTGGTTTGCCAGTTGTGCCAGATGTATAAGAAAGAAATGCCATATCATCTCTTTTAGTAGCAGCTGCTGTAAATGTATCTGGCTGAGTACTTGCTAATTCATCTAAAGAGGTCCAATCACCAGTAGCAGTGCCTATAAGCAATTTATTATTTAAAGCTTCCACTGAAGAAGTAATACAATCTACCTCACTTGTGAACGCTTCATAGGCTATTACTGCCCTTGCAGAAGAGTGTGCCATACGATATTCTAAATCACTTGCACGTAACATTTCTGAACAAGAAATAGGAACAATCCCAGCCTTTAGACAGCCAAGGAAGACAAAATAAGCTTCAGGCAGACGAGGAATAATAACTAATACGCGATCTCCTTTTTGAAGCCCCTTCTTCGTAAAGGCATGCGCGTATTGATTCATTTTTTGAACAAGTTCAACATAGGAAATTGTTTGACGCTCCTGCTGAGTATTTAGCCACCGTATTGCTTGGCGATCACTATCTCGAGAAAATTTCTCCAATTCCTCTGTAATATTATAGAATTCCGGTGCAATTAAATCGTTTGTTACCATGTAAACATTCCTCCCCCAAACAAATTTAATAGAAAATTCATAAAACTATTTCTATTTTAACAATTACAATAATATGCAGCAAGAATATTTTGTACATGAAATAGAAATATTAGATTTAATAAAGAACTATTAGGTTTCTTGTTGCTGCATAGGAAGACTTCGACAAAAAATATAAAAATTTTCACAAAAAGTATTGCATAATTTATAATGCTTGCTATAATAATAAATGTACTTAAGAGGTTTTAAAAACCGAATTGAATAGTATTGTTCCGAAGTAGCTCAGTTGGTAGTAGCACCTGACTGTTAATCAGGTTGTCGCAGGTTCGAGTCCTGCCTTCGGAGCCATTTTTTTGCTCATTTTTAAAGGTGATGTATACATAAAAAATTTTAAAAAAGTATTGCATCGTACGACAAAAAATGTTATCATAATACTTGTCTTGTTTGAGACATTTGAAAATGGCCCCTTGGTCAAGTGGTTAAGACACCGCCCTTTCACGGCGGTAACACGGGTTCGAATCCCGTAGGGGTCACCATTTTTAAAGCATTGTAGTAATGCAAGGCTTAAAAATAAAATAAAAAACTGTAAAGAAATGAACACCTGTTTCTATGGAGGATTAGCTCAGCTGGGAGAGCATCTGCCTTACAAGCAGAGGGTCGGCGGTTCGAGCCCGTCATCCTCCACCATAATGTGTTATTTCGGAGGGGTAGCGAAGTGGCTAAACGCGGCGGACTGTAAATCCGCTCCTTAGGGTTCGGCGGTTCGAATCCGTCCCCCTCCACCAGTTTTTTATAAATGATTGGGGTATAGCCAAGCGGTAAGGCAACGGATTTTGATTCCGTCATGCCTAGGTTCGAATCCTAGTACCCCAGCCATATTTATTTTTTCGAGCCATTAGCTCAGTTGGTAGAGCATCTGACTTTTAATCAGAGGGTCGAAGGTTCGAGTCCTTCATGGCTCACTTTTATAACTAAAAAAAGTGTAACATTAACTACAGATACTAATCTCTTGCTGAAAACAGCAGGAGATTTTTTTATGCTCTTTTAAATTGCATAAATATTCATAAAATTGCGAGGTTGAGCCAAGAAGGATGCAGGCTTTACAATAGTCTTACAATCTAAAGGGGGTATGAAAAAATGAATAAACTAAATGTTTCTATTATTGGTGTACCAACAGATTATGGGCAAACTCGCAGAGGGGTAGATATGGGTCCGAGTGCTATTCGTTATGCAGGCGTTGTAGAGCGCTTGGAGGCAATAGGGCATGTAGTACATGATCAAGGGGATATACGTGTTAGTCAAAAACAAGAAGGCACTATTGTTGATAAACAGCTACTTAATTTAGAGGAAGTTATCGATGTAAGTACGTCTTTGGCGAAAAGTGTAAATGAAGCAATTGAACAAAAGGAGTTTCCACTTGTACTTGGTGGCGACCATAGTATTGCTATTGGTACTCTTGCAGGGCTAGGTGAGCATTATAAAAATTTAGGCGTTATTTGGTTTGATGCGCATGCTGACTTAAACACACCTGAAACGACGCCGTCTGGTAATATACATGGTATGCCATTAGCTGTAAGCATTGGACTTGGTCATGAACAGTTAGTGAAAATTCGTAATAATGTACCGAAAATTAAACCTGAAAACGTTATTATTATAGGAGCGCGTTCTGTAGATCCAGGAGAACGTGAATTAATTAGCCAGCAAGGAATCAAAGTATATACAATGCATAAGGTAGATCGTCTTGGAATGACGCGTGTAATGGAAGATGCTCTAGGTTATTTAAGGGAGCGCAATGTAGATGGTTTGCATTTATCACTTGATTTAGATGGTTTAGATCCACTTTATACGCCAGGGGTTGGGACACCTGTACCTGGTGGTATTACATATCGAGAAAGCCATTTGGCAATGGAAATGCTTCAGGAATCAGGTATGCTAACATCTGCTGAATTCGTTGAAGTTAATCCGATTCTAGATGAGAAGAATAGAACTGCCGATGTTGCAGTAGCATTAATGGGCTCTTTATTTGGCGAAACTCTAGTTTAAAGAAATTTAACAAAAAATTGCCTATTGCCACAATGTATAAAAATCTTTTGCTATAATTAATAATAAAACGAAACTTTTCTTATCGATAGGCCGTATAGTATAAGACAGTTGTAAAGGTGGAGAAATAAACACAATGGATGCGTTAGTAAACAAGAAAATTAAACAAGTGCTTAAAGGTGATCAAAACGCATTTGCAGATATTGTGAGTCTCTATCAGCACAAACTGTACCAAGTATGCTTTAGGATGTTAGGGAACAAGCAAGAATCTGAGGACATTGCACAAGAAGCTTTTGTTCGTGCCTATATGAACTTGCATACTTTTGATCAGAAAAGAAAATTTGCGACGTGGCTTTATCGTATAGCGACAAACCTTTGTATAGACCGTATCCGGAAGAAAAAGCCGGATTACTATTTAGATGCAGAAGTAGCTGGTACAGAAGGACTTGATATGTATTCGCAGATCGCAGCAGATGACCAGCTACCTGAAGAACAGATAGAGCAAATGGAACTGCAAGATCGCATTCAATATGAAATTGGACGTTTGCCTGATAAATACCGTTCAGTTATAGTATTGAAATATATTGAAGAATTATCATTACAGGAAATTAGCGAGATATTAGATATGCCTCTTGGAACGGTGAAAACGAGGATTCACCGCGGACGTGAAGCGTTACGAAAGCAATTAAATAATCTGTAGGAGGGGAAGCGTCATGAATACTTGTCCAGAGCATATAATAGACTATATCCATGATTATTTAGATGGTGACATTAGTCGTGAGCATGAGCAAGAGTTAAAACGACATTTGCATACATGCAGTGATTGTAAACAGTTGATGCAGGAATTAAGTGAAACAATCGCCTTTGTGAAGAGCGCTTCCCACATTACATCACCTCCGCATTTTGAAGAAGCCGTGATGGCTCGTTTACCGAAACCCAAAAGTCGTGTAGGGATGCAAAAGTGGATTCGTCGGCATCCACTCTTTGTGGCAGCAGCAGTTTTTTGTTTATTCATGAGTGCAACTTTACTAGGTAGTTTTATGGATGACCGACAGTTCTCCGTGACTAAACAGCCAAACCTAGTTGTTGAAGGGCAAACGGTTATTGTGCCGAAGGGTGAAATTGTAAAAGGCGACATTATTGTTAAAAATGGTGATTTAATTGTTGAAGGTGAAGTGGATGGCAATGTCACTGTTATTAACGGGCAGTATATGGCATCTTCGGCAGTTGTTTCGGGAAAAATAGAAGAAATTGACGAAGTATTCGAATGGCTTTGGTATACGATTAAAAATTCAGTGAAGTCTGCTGTAACATTCGAGGAGAAACAAGCAACTAAATAACACTCTATACGTCCTAATAGATAGTGCACGTGAGAGGCTGAAAGGTCTACTCTTTTGAGTAGACTTTTTATTTGAAAAAAGTTACATTTGATAAGAATGTGCTATACTTATATGTGTATGGATTCGCAATGAAAAGTGGGGGATGCCACGTGCAAATTATCGAACATTTCGCTAATTTAACACCTGTGAATATTGTTATTAACTTATTAGATGTACTGCTCGTATGGTACGTTATTTATAAAATTTTAACCCTCATTAAAGGTACAAAGGCTGTCCAATTATTAAAAGGCATTTTCGTCATTATTATTGCGCGCCTTGCTACAGACTTTTTTGGGTTAGAAACGTTAGGTTGGATGTTAAAACAAGTCATCGAATTCGGTTTCTTGGCGATTATTATCATTTTCCAACCTGAAATAAGACGTGGTCTTGAACAAATTGGTAGAGGGAAGTTGTTTCAACGTTCGATTAGTCAAGTTGAAGAAGAACAAACAAGGCTTATTGAGGCGATGAAGAAATCTGTTAGTTATATGGCCAAGCGTCGTATAGGGGCGTTAATTTCTATTGAAAAAGAAACTGGTCTAAATGAATATATTGAAACAGGTATAGGTCTAAATGCTGAGATTTCATCTGAATTATTGATCAACATTTTTATACCTAATACACCGCTACATGATGGAGCGGTTATCATGCAAAAAGATAAAATATCGGCAGCGGCTTGTTATTTACCGCTTTCTGAGAGTCCGTTTATCTCAAAAGAGCTTGGGACACGTCACCGTGCTGCACTTGGCTTAAGTGAAGTGACAGATGCCATTACTATTGTCGTATCAGAGGAAACCGGTGCCATTAGTATTACACTGAATGGTAATCTACATCGAAATCTTTCTTTAGAGGAATTCGAAGGACTGTTACGTAAAATGTGGTTCGGATCAGCACAGGAATCAAATGCAGCCTCTAAGTTAACTTGGAGGGGGAAAAAGAATGGATAAAATGATGGATAGCCCTTGGGTGTTACGAATTGTTGCGCTAATTTTAGCCTTATTGTTATTTTTCTCCGTTCGTGCTGAATTATCTCCTTCAAATAAAACAATAATGAGTGAGCAAACAGCGGTAATCCGAGATGTACCAGTAGATGTTTTTTATGACGATAAGAACCTCATTGTAACAGGGATACCAAAGACAGTAGATGTTACGATAAAAGGTCCAATGACACTCGTTTTACAGGCTCAAGCGTCGAAGGATTTTTCTGTATTTGCAGATTTGAGTAAATTACTCATAGGTGAGCATAATGTTCGACTACAATACGAAAATATTTCGGAGAAGTTGCAAGTTACATTAGACCCTGCGATTGTAAAGGTTAACATTGAGGAAAAGGTCACACAAGAGTTTCGTGTTGACCCTGAGCTAAATACTCGTTTACTTGAAGAAGGATATATTTTAAATGGCATGATTGCTAATCCAGCTACGGTGTATATTACAGGTGCCAAAAGTGCAATTGAGAATATTAGCTATGTAAAAGCTACTGTAACGGGTGAACAAGGCTTGAAAGAACCGTTCTCACAAGTAGCGGCAGTTAAAGTACTAGATCGTGATTTAAATAAGTTAGACGTGACGATTGAACCAGGAACTGTGAAGGTAGAAGTAGATATTGGGGCTTACAGTAGAGAGTTGCCTGTTGTGCTGAAGGAAATAGGAAAAGCAGGGAATGGTATTACCGTCAACCAATTAACAATTAGTCCTACAAAGGTGAGAGTATACGGTAGAAAATCTATGATAGATACTTTAACTGCAATACCATTAGAGGTTGATTTATCAAAAATTACAGAATCAAAAACTTATGAATTTGAAGTGAAATTGCCAGAAGGTGTGACAAAAATATCTGACCCAAAAATTAAAGTGAAGGCAGATATTACGAAGGTAGAGCAGGAAAAAACAACAACGACAACAACTACTAACCCTCCTGCTCCTACACCTACTCCTTCGCCACCTTCAGAGGAGACTAGCACTCCTTCTGATAACAACACGCCGCCGCCTACTGATAAAACAGAAGAAGATATTGATTCTTAAACAATAACTGACTATAATTTTATTTTGATTCAGTAGAGATTTCGTTCTCTATCGGTAAAGGTATTCTTTAACGAGAAGAAGTTACTTAGGCTAAAATCAAAATACCCTATGCTAAAATTTATCTGTGCTTATTTACAAGCCCAGATAAATTACATAGGGGCATAATTAATAGTTACCAGTGAATGAACGAAAATAGACTTTTCCAAAAGTAAGCAGACGAGTGTTCTAGTTGTCAGCATAGACAAGCATGACCGCCGTCTTGCATTGAAGGAGAGAATAATTAAAATGGGTAAATATTTTGGAACAGATGGCGTCCGTGGCGTCGCGAATAGTGAATTAACACCGGAGTTTGCATTTAAACTTGGCCGTGTAGGTGGTTACGTTTTAACGAAGGATGCAACTGACCGTCCAAAGGTTTTAATCGGTCGTGACACACGTATTTCAGGTGAAATGCTTGAAGGTGCACTTGTAGCTGGTCTTTTATCAATCGGCGTAGAGGTAATGCGTCTTGGTGTTATTTCGACACCAGGTGTGGCCTATCTTACTCGAATGATGAGCGCAAATGCAGGCGTTATGATTTCAGCTTCACATAACCCAGTAGCTGACAATGGTATTAAATTTTTCGGTCCTGATGGCTTTAAGCTAAGGGACGCGCAAGAAGCTGAAATCGAAGCAATATTAGATGCTCAAGATGATACTTTACCACGTCCAATAGGGGCAGATTTAGGTTCTGTAAGCGACTACTTCGAGGGTGGACAAAAATATATTCAATACTTAAAACAAACAGTGGCTGAAGAATTTGAAGGCATCCACGTAGCATTAGATTGTGCGCATGGCGCTACGTCTTCGCTAGCTACACACCTATTTGCAGATTTAGAAGCGGATATCTCAACGATGGGTGCCTCACCAACAGGTTTAAATATTAATGACGGTGTCGGTTCAACACATCCAGATGGATTAGCTAAATTTGTCACAGAAAAGGGTGCTGATGTTGGTTTAGCATTCGATGGCGATGGTGACCGTTTAATCGCAGTAGATGAAAACGGTAAAATTGTTGATGGTGATCAAATTATGTTCATCATTGGTAAGCATTTAAATACAGTTGGTCGCTTGAAAAAGCAAACAATTGTTTCGACGGTTATGAGTAACATGGGCTTCTACAAAGCTGTTGAAGATAACGATATGCATAGTGTACAAACAGCTGTAGGTGATCGTTACGTTGTGGAAGAAATGCGTGCTAATGATTATAATCTTGGTGGCGAGCAATCTGGTCATATTGTTTTCCTAGACTTTAACACAACTGGAGATGGCTTATTAACAGGTATTCAGCTTGTTAACATTATGAAGGCTACAGGAAAAAAACTATCAGAGCTTGCTTCTGAAATGAAAATTTTCCCGCAGCGTTTAGTCAACGTACGTGTAACAGACAAGCATGCTGTGACAGAAAATGCAAAAGTTGCTGCAGTGATTGCTGAAGTAGAAGCAGATATGGCTGGTAACGGTCGCGTGTTAGTGCGTCCTTCTGGTACTGAGCCACTTGTACGAGTAATGGTGGAAGCGGCTACAGAAGAAGACTGTGAGCGTTACGTAGAGCGTATAGCAGATGTTGTCCGTGCAGAAATGGGCTTAACTGAATAAATAGTATAAACTCGATTTCCTTTGATAGGAGGTCGAGTTTTTATTTTTTTGCCTTACAAATGAAATTGATGGATTGAACATGATTAATTATTGAAAGCTCTACCAACGAAAAAATGAATGCTTTCGAAAAGAATGGGAACAGTAGTACAGAGTCACAATAACAAGGAGTGTTGTATTGCAATGGCTAAAATTGCTACAGTGATTACCAATATGTTTGAGGACGCTGAGTATACAAGTCCTAAAGGAGCATTAGAAGCGGCAGGTCATGAACTAATAACGATTGATACGACGGCAGGCATTGAAGTAGAAGGTAAGCATGGAGAGAAAGTAAAAATCGATAAAGATATCGATGAGGTAAATGCTTCTGAATTTGATGCATTATTCATCCCAGGTGGTTTTTCTCCTGATATACTACGTGTAGATGATCGTGTTGTGGCATTTGTCAAAGAATTTATGGATGAGATGAAGCCGACCTTTGCTATTTGTCATGGACCTCAATTACTCATTACGGCAAAAACATTAAATGGTCGTGACGCAACTGGCTACAAATCGATTCGTGTAGATTTAGAAAATGCAGGTGCGATATTTCATGACGAGGAAGTGTTTGTTTGCCAAAAGCAATTGGTAACAAGTCGCACACCGGAGGATCTACCAGCATTTAATCGAGAAATTGTAAAATTATTGGAGAGTAATGAAGGCTAAGCTTAAAAGGCACAAGTAGTTTGCCTGTGCCTTTTATGTTTTAACTTCTTTCAGCGAGTGTCCAAGCATCCGTAAAAGAAGTTAAAGCCCTCCGGTGGATGTCACGAAAATCGGAAAAGGAGTTAATAAAGGATGCTAGCCTAAAATTACCGCATCCATGTGATAACAGCTAACTGACCTGCATCGGTGCCGCTGCCGCTACGCTTTCGCACAAAAACATTTGCGAGCATAAGCACAATCCCGATTCCGGCGCAATTATGCCGATGCATAGTTATTTTAATTAAAACAGCCCTACTTCTTTTTCAACGCAATAATAGCATTGGTAATTTGCCCGAGTCCGATACCAATGATAATGCCAACACCAGCGCCAATTGCCGTGTTAATCCAGCCTCTATCAACAAAAGCTTCATATCCACCGCCAGATAGAAAACCGCTTAGTCCGCCAATACCTAATCCTAAAAATAGAAAGCCACCATAAAACAGTCCGATTGCCTCATAATCTGCGGGATCACGATTTTCGTAATACTGCTGAAAGCGTTCATTTAAATCCTCAGATTGCTCAGAATTACTGGCGAATTGCAATTTCTCGCTAGCCTTATTAAAAGCTTCTTGCTCCGTTAAACCTTGTGACATTAAATCATTCATATAATCGCTCATATAGAGTATCATGTCATCTTGTGCTTCTCGCCCCTGATCGGAACGCCCTTTAAACTTCGACAATTGCTTGTCAATTTTCCGTTTAGTTTGCCCACTTTTCTTGCGCAGCTTTTCTATATAAGTCATCTCAGCGTCCTGCAAATAATTCTGGGATTGTTCTTTCGTAAAACGATTAATTCTCTCCTGAATTTCACGACTAAAGCTCATGTTTGTTCCCTCCATTATTTCTTAAAATTTCAATACGACTACTTAAAAAATCCCATTTAGCCCAGAAGGATATTAATTTTTCTCTTCCTTGTTCATTAAGCGTATAAAATTTCCTTGGTGGACCCATTTCAGATGGCTTTTTGACAATATTGACAAGGCGATTTCTTTCCAATCGCATAAGTAACGCATACACAGTTCCTTCAGCTATGCCCTCGAACCCCATCTGCGTGAGATATTTGACAATCTCATAACCATATATTTCACCGCGGCTAATGATTTCTAATACAATACCTTCTAAGACTCCTTTGAGCATTTCACTCAGATTATCCATGATCTCACCCCCAGGCTTAGCTTTACCTGTACTAAGTGTTGCTAAGTACTGTATATAGTATTGCTAAGTAGTGGATTTGTCAAGCAATAAAAGAATGGGATTTCTCCAGGTAGATAGTTACTTTTGGACGATTTATCTTCGACACTGTTCAAAATAAATCCATAGCCGAAATATTTATTGCTGACATAAGGAAAAAACATCATAGTTTAAACTTCTTTATGTAACGTTACAAATGTTTTGGTAGCGACAGCTCAATTATGCCAAGGCATAAATCTCAAGATAGGCTTTATAGCAGATTGTTTGTCTACTTTGTCACTGAAAAGTAGGATAAATAGGTGTTTTTTATAACGAAAATTTGACGTATAGCATATGATTGAGTATGATGGAGAAGTTGAATATGAGGTCCGACCTTATCATTTAACGAGAGCGCATAAGGAGGGAAGAAAGCGCAAAATCGGAAAACAATTATAGCGCCTGAGCTGAAGAAATTGGACGAAACTAGCTTCAGCAGACGAGGTGGAGGTTTATCGAAAGTTCGGCGGATGCCTCCCGATCGACGTACCCGATTGTCACTTTTCATTTTGAAAGCATTTAAGCGATTGAATGTACAGAAAATGAAAAAGGTATAGTTAAAGCAATAGATAAATAGAGAAACCGCATGTATCGAATGGGTACTGTTCAGATGGCTGAATGGGTGTTAACAATGTGCATGTATTAGTTTGCTTATTTTACATAAAAAATTAGCATGGCTTTTACATTCATTAAAAAATTCGATAGGTTGAGGTCTAGTTTGTCGTTGCGTCAAATTGACAATATCGGAGGAAAAGGAATTTATGTGTGGAATTGTAGGATATATTGGAGAATCAGATGCAAAGGAAATTTTATTAAAAGGTTTAGAGAAACTAGAGTACCGTGGCTATGACTCAGCGGGTATCGCAGTACGTAACGAAGATGGTGTAACAGTCTTTAAAGAAAAGGGACGTATTGCAGATTTACGTGATGCAGTGGACGAGGACGTTGCTGCTAAAGTGGGTATCGGCCATACACGTTGGGCAACTCATGGTGTGCCAAACCGTTTGAATGCACACCCTCACCAAAGTGCATCAGGACGTTTTACGCTAGTACACAACGGAGTTATCGAAAACTATCATTTATTACAAAAAACTTATTTAAAAGGTATTCCGATGAAATCTGATACAGACACAGAGGTCATCGTGCAATTAGTAGAGCTATTTGTGAAAGAAGGTTTAAGCACGGCTGAGTCATTCCGTAAAACATTATCTTTATTACATGGCTCTTACGCATTAGCTCTATTAGATGCAGAAGCGGCAGATACAATTTTCGTTGCGAAAAACAAATCTCCACTTTTAGTTGGTGTTGGTGAAGGCTTTAATGTTGTAGCTTCAGATGCGATGGCAATGCTACAGGTAACAGATCAATATGTGGAGCTACACGATAAAGAGGTCGTAATCGTACACAAAGCTAGCGTTGAAATTACAAAGTTAGACGGTACATTAGTAGAACGTTCTCCATATACAGCTGAGCTTGATATGAGCGATATTGAAAAAGGTACGTACCCTCACTATATGTTAAAAGAAATGGATGAGCAGCCAACAGTTATTCGTAAAATCATTCAAGCGTACGAAGGTGAGAATGGCGAATTAACAATTGACGCTACTATTTTAGAAGCATTACAAGCAGCAGACCGTCTATATATTATTGCAGCCGGCACAAGCTATCATGCAGGTCTAATCGGTAAGCAATATTTTGAAAAAATGGCTGGTATCCCAGTGGAAGTTCATATTTCAAGTGAATTCGGCTACAATATGCCATTACTTTCAGAAAAACCATTGTTTATCTTTATTACACAATCAGGTGAAACAGCAGATAGCCGTCAAGTACTTGTGAAAATTAAAGAGCTTGGTTATCCAACATTAACGATTACAAACGTACCTGGCTCTACACTTTCACGTGAGGCAGACCATACATTGTTATTACATGCAGGTCCAGAAATTGCGGTAGCCTCTACAAAAGCGTATGTAGCACAAGTAGCTGTACTTGCTCTAACAGCATATGTAACAGCGAAAGCTAATGGCAAAGGCTTAGAATACGATTTAAAACAAGAACTTGCGATTGCAGCAAACGGTATCCAAACAATTATCGATTCAAAAGATGTTTTAGAGGATATTGCTGAGGACTACTTAAAAATCGCACGCAACGCATTCTTCATCGGCCGTAACATAGACTTCTATGTAAGCCTTGAGGGTGCCCTAAAGCTAAAAGAAATCTCTTATATCCAAGCAGAAGGCTTTGCAGGTGGCGAGCTAAAACACGGAACAATTGCCTTAATCGAAGAAGGTACACCGGTGTTTGCCCTTGTTACACAAGCAGCAGTAGGATTAAACATCCGTGGTAACGTCAAAGAGGTAGCAGCACGTGGAGCATACCCATGCATTATTGCCATGGCTGGCGTAGATGAAGACGGTGACCGTTTAGTAATCCCTCAAGTTCATGAATTACTAACACCACTAGTTTCTGTAGTGCCATTACAATTAATTAGCTATTACGCAGCATTACACCGCCGCTGTGATGTGGATAAACCACGTAACTTGGCTAAATCGGTGACTGTTGAGTAATTGTTGAGATAGAGTTCAATTGTGAGTTATAACTAATACTGTCACATTTTATAATTATAGTTGTCATATAAAATATAAGATGATGTGACACTAAAATAAACCTTGGTACAGTGTAGTTGTTATTGTATCAAGGTTTATATTTTTTCCAAATTATTTTTTATAGTAAAATACATTACAAATAAGATTTAAAACTTCTGCAAAATTTATAATTAATATTGTCATTTTTGTTGAGTTTCAAAAAAGTCGTATACTTTACATTAAAGCGAGATAGTTAATTATTTACTTACCAGTTCTTTACTTTATTGATCTCATTAATTGGATCGGTTATTTCTTGTTAGTTCAAATCCGCTGAACACTTCAAAAGTTCTTTAAAAACAATATTGTATACCCATTTCAGCCTAATTACCGATAGCATATTAAATGATTATCCTTTATGTTTAATAGGTCGTAAAAGACACTATCGGGTATATCCTGCAAATATATGAAATGATAGGTGGATACAATGAATTATCAAGTCTTATTATATTACCATTACACGAAAATTGAAGATCCAGCTGCATTTTCAGCAGCGCACTTAGCAATGTGTAAAGAAATCGGTTTAAAAGGTCGTATTTTAGTAGCCAATGAGGGCATTAACGGTACTGTTTCAGGTACGATTGAGCAAACGGAGCAATACACGGCAAGCATGGAAGCAGACCCATTATTTGAAGGCATTGTCTTCAAAATTGATGCGACAGATGAGCATGTATTCAAAAAAATGCACGTACGCCCACGTCCTGAGTTAGTAAACTTAGGCTTAGAAGAAGACGTAAACCCACATGAATTAACAGGTCGCTACCTGTCACCAGAACAATTCCTTGCTGAAATTCAAGATGAAAATACAGTAGTATTAGATGTGCGTAACACGTATGAATACGATGTCGGCCATTTTCGTGGCGCGATTCGACCAGATGTACAAAACTTCCGCGATACACCGGAATGGGTACGTGCAAACCGCGAGCTATTCGAAGGGAAAAATGTTTTAACATACTGCACGGGCGGGATTCGTTGTGAGAAGTTTTCGGGCTGGATGAAACGTGAAGGCTTTGGCGATGTTGGCCAATTACACGGCGGTGTTGCAACATACGGAAAAGACCCTGTTGTGAAAGGCCAATTATGGGACGGTCAAATGTACGTATTTGATGAGCGTTTAACGGTACCGATTAATCAAGTGGAGCATGTTATTATCGGTCGTGATCACTATGACGGCGAACCTTGTGAACGTTACATTAACTGTGCAAACCCTGAATGTAACAAGCAAATCATTGCATCTGAAGAAAATGAAGCAAAGCATTTAGGTGGCTGTACAATCGAATGTACAAAGCATGCGCGAAACCGCTACATTGTGCGTCACAATTTAACAGAAGAGCAAGTAGCGCAAACAATTGAGGCATTACAAGCATAAGCATGAAAGCTGTCTAAACATAAAAACGTCATTTTTAAAACACTAAAATAACCCTTGATACAGAGTAGTTTTTGCTGTATCAAGGGTTATATTTTTTGTTTTTTACAATAGAAGACATAACAAATAAGATGAAAAACTTCCTGCAAAAAATGTTGGATTTGGAACGAGGTGGTTAATTTATTTACTTACTGGTCCTTTATTGATCTCAGTAAGTTTAGAATTAATGAAAAAGATTTTTCCGTTGACATCTGTTACCCCAAAGCAAGCTAATCTTTTAGAGTGCATATCTAAATATTTTTCAGCCGTTTCTTTGGTTTCGAAAAGACAAATTCCACCGGCCTCTTTAGTTTCTTGACCAGGTTGTCATAGGTGTCATAACGACTCTATTCTTGATTGTTATTCCGCTTCTGAATGTGAAGGATTCAAATAACTTACATATTTTTGATACCTCTCTATCCATTATTTTAAAGATCCTGATTATATCTTTAAATGCCATCTTATGGCTGATAAAAGATGAATGAATGTAAATTACACTAAAACGGTAACGGTAGTCTAACGAACAGACTGCAATTGGTACAAATATCACTTATAATAAGAACTTTCTACAGAAGTGGAGGGATCTGATGTATCCATATGTTTGCGGGTGGTGTTAGCTAACGCTGATACTACCCCTAGGGCTGAAAAAACAAAAACCAAGAATGCCGTAAAATTTGAACTGCACCCAGTCAAGTAGACAGTGGAAATAATAAAAAATGTATTAAGCGGCTTGAGTCCTGAATTCTAACGGACTCAAGCCGTTTAATCG
>NZ_JBIWFC010000034.1:0-17016 GCF_044762845.1 Lysinibacillus sp. NPDC096382 | reverse complement strand
TGAAAAATGCAAAGTATGTCCAATGAGAGAGGGCTGTTATAAAGAAGGCGCAAAAAGTAAAACATATTCTGTCACAATTAAGTCGGATACACATGTCGAACAAGAGGCATTTCAAAATACGGAAGCATTTAAGCAATTAGCCGCTAATCGCTACAAAGTAGAAGCAAAGAATAGTGAATTAAAAAACGGACACGGATACGATACGGCATCGACTGCGGGTCTATTTGGCATGGAAATTCAAGGTGCCACAACGATATTCGCTGTCAATTTGAAACGGATATTAAAGCTACTAAACGAAAATGAATAAGGAATAGAGACAGAAATAAGGCACTTCCTGTTCAAAATTGAACAAGAAGTGCCTTGTTTTTATCTGAGAAAGGTTCGCTTTTATAAAACGTAAGTTTTTCAGTGCCCTCTTGTCAAATTGGACGTTTTCTTTTTTATATTTTCAAGATTGGTAGACTTAGCTATTATTTGTTCAATTGTGTAGTAATTGTGTACTCATGAAACACTTTGACAACATCCTTGTGAGGAACGCCACTTTTTACATTAATAGAGTGCGGAACGAGTGTGATATTTGTTATTGGCTCCATATTTTCCTTCTGGAAGCGAAGTGTAGAATTTTCGAGCATTGTTTTAAAAGCAGATTGACCTAACTCATTATTATTCTGGTCGTATAATCTAAATTGGACATCATAATCCATTGTCTTGTCAGGCGCCGGAAACATATGATAATAAAGAATTAATGAAACGGGCGATTGAGTAATTTTTTCAACTACAACTTTCTGTCCGTTCGGTAAAGAAAATGATTGATTAATCATGGTTTCTGTTGTTTTAGCCGCAATGGCTTCACCTGTGGCAATGAAATTAAATTCCCAAGGGTCACTAAGTTTATCGTTTTTAAAAGAAAACTGAATTTCATGTGGCTTAGAAAGCTCAATATTTGGAATGCTAATCTGACTATAAATGACAAATGTTTGGTCATCGATTTTATCATTACCTGCTCCTCCTCCGCCAGGCTCTACTTCCTTCCCATCTATTTTTATTTCAGGGATAAGGGGCAGGTAATCTGTGTCTGGAAGGAGCTTATTAAATTGAAGATATTCCGAGTTTGGAACGGGTTTATTGCTATGATAAGTAGTCGTGATGAAAAGTTCTCCTTGATCTAACATAACTTCATTTAACGTTAAGGTTCCATATTTATTTTCTTTTGTTTGTCCGATTATATTTTTATACGTTGTATACATTTCGTCATTAACAGCTGGGTGATTCATATATTGTTCAATAAAGCTACCTATTATCGGCAATTTAGCAAGTGCATTTGGGCTAGAAATGGCTATTGTAGCGGCAAGCATAGCGACACCTACCCCACTTAAAATTGTAAGCTTCTTCTTTTTTGATGTTGGAGTTTTCAATTTTGAATGCAGTCGTTTTTTTATACGTGCTATTTCTAAATCTGACAACGGGGTTTCATCATATTCTTCTGTTTGAATCTTTGCTCGATTAAATAGTTTAAATAATTCACTCATTTTTATAGCCTCCCTGTAATCCATTTTTGTTTTAATGCACGAAGTTTATGACGTCCACGGGAAAGTCTATTATGTATAACGGGGACAGACACATTAAATTCTTTTGCAATGTTCTTGGAATTTACATTATCTAAATAATATTTTTTAAATAATAATTGGTCCTCAACAGATAAATGTTGTAAAAGCTCTTCGACGTCCTCTAATTCTGTCCTCTCAGTATTTGTGAAAGACTCTTCAAATTCTAAGGTTGAAATGTAGCGTTCATTATAACGTTGTAATTTTTTTCTTCGATCCAGCGCTTTATATTTAGCAATGATCGCAATCCAATTTTTAAAAGATCCTTTCGCTTCATCGAAAAATTCACCATTCTCCCAAATAGCAAGTAGTGTGTCATCCAAACATTCATCAACTTCTTCTAAGTAAGGAAAGAGATGTTTAGTGATGATGCTTCGTAGTAATCCACCATATTGCTCAATGATGAAATGTAAAGCATGTTCATTGTGATTTTGTAGTTCATCAACGACATTTTCAGCTTGTATGTTCATAACAAACTCCTTTCTAAGTTTAGTCGCTTCTTACCAGTTTGCTTGAATTGTCAGTGAATAGAACTATTGTTTATCCGAAAACTCATCAAGGCAAACAGGTGAGGCATCTATTTGATCGTTCACTATTAAATACGATTTTTTTTATTGAAAGCTATCCTGGAATAAAAAACTTTTTAAATTAATTTGATTTTTCATCATATTTTACGAAGATTGCGTAAGAATAGTGTAAATGTTTTCACTGTGCTTTGAAGCATACATATTCAATCAAATTGACCAGTTTTATATGTAAAACGAAAAAATTGTCATATTTCTTGTCTTTACATATTATAACGAGAGGATGTTGAATAAAGTGAAACTTTCGTTCAGGGCAGTTGATCTTCCACTAGTATCAATGCTAGTAAATTTTAATAAAGACTTGGAAGGAGCGGAGGAAATGAATAATGAAAACAAAAAAAAACATTTTCTATGTGAAGCGCTCTACGACATAAAAGCACTCCAGGATGTGATAAAGGATTTTCATTCTAAATATTTTGGTCAGCTTCTTGTGAAAATGGTGGGAAGCGATACGATTCCTTTTTTTTTAATAACACACAACGGCAGTCATTTAAGGTTGATGGATACTGTAAAGCAGTTTGAAACAGAGTTTTTTCGCATAGAGGCTATTGATCGAGAAAGTTGTCGCGGAACTGTTTCGCTTTTGCGGGCCTATGATTATGAAGGACATGATACGAATTTAATGGCAGAGGTTGTCCGATTAGAGCGAACATCCTCAGAAAAATCCATTGACTTAAGTGGTATATCTGCGATTCAGTTATTAAAGCCTGACATGTTAAAAGGGAAATTTATCATTGAGCCCAAATGGTGAAGTTAAAGCCTCCGACGGATGTTACGGAAATCGGAAAGGAGTTAAAAAAGGATGTTAGCCTAAAATTATCGCATCCGTGCGATAACGGCTAGCTAACCTGCATCAGCCTGTGGCATTACCGAAATGACCGACATCGTGTTGGCCCTCGTGCAGCCTAAGTACAAAGCCGATTTAAGGACACAATTATGCCGAGGTAAAATACTATTAAAATAACATAAAAATTAGAGCATCTGTCTAGGTGCACGTTGTAGTCATTGAATTTATTAGAGAGAGAATCCTATGAAGGGAAGAGATTAATGAATGACAATTATTGGAATGTTGCATCATCGGTTAGATCCTAGAACTGTTCTAAAGTCATATGCATTTGCGGCCGTTGCACAAGCAGAAGGAGCTCAATTTTTTTACTTTACACCAAAAAGCGTTGACTTTGATAAACGTTCCATTAGAGGAAAGGTATATGAAAATGGTGATTGGCATGAAAAAATGATGCCCTTTCCGGATGTTATATACAATGCAGGAAGTCCAGAAAAATTATCGGTATCAAAGGACATTATTGAGAAATTGAAAAAGGAAATACCTTTTACAACTCATTCTATAGGGAATAAATGGAATGTTATGAAGCGACTTAAAGAAGCAGAGGAATTTGATAAGTATTTAATTCCATCTGAGGTTGTTGAAAATGTTGAATTACTCCATAAATTTATGGCCTTTTATAAAAAAGTCGTATTTAAACCGATAGATGGCCGGAAGGGAAAAGGGATTTATTTTATTTCGAAAGTAGGAAGAACTAACTTTGAGGTAAAGAAGGATAGGGAAACTACTTTATGTACACAGTCACAGCTAGATGAGTTAATTAGAGAGCAACTTATTACAGGCACCTTTATCGTGCAACCCTATATTCAATCAAAAACAAAATCAGGTCAAATTTATGATTTTCGTCTACATGTTCAAAAAAACGGTGAAGGTAAATGGATTATAACGACGGTTTATCCGCGAATTGCACCAAATGGCTCGATTATACCGAATATTAACAACGGTGGTTTTACGAATTATTTAGATCCTTTTTTAGAGCAGGAATTTAAAGAAGATGCTTATGATATTCGGCGTATGTTAGAGCATTTTTCTTTATCACTAGCTCGACATTTAGATGAAATTCAGATGGCGCAATTTGGAGAAGTTATTGATGAAATTGGCATTGATGTAGGCTTAGATGAACAAAGGAAAATTTGGATGTATGAAGTGAACTGGCGACCAGGTTGCCCTCCTGCTTTTTATTTAGAATTAGATGTAGTCATCAATACTATAAGGTATGCAATGTACCTTGCTAAGAACCAGAAGCAAATTAAAAGGGAAATTAGGCAACATAGGAAAATTAAAGATTCATCTGAAGAAAGGGCTTTAGTAGAAGAAGCATTACCAGAAAAAAAACCTTTACCAGAAGAAAAACCTTTAGCAAAAGAAAAGGCTTTACCGATTATTGCGATTACCGGCAGTGCTGGAAAAACAACATCAAAAGCATTTCTAGCCTCCATTTTATCGGTAAAATGGAATATCTTTGAGTCAAAAGATTATTGGAATACAACAGAGCATACGAAAAAACATAAAGAAGAAATTAATGCTTCACATGAGGCTGTTGTGCTTGAGTATGGGATGGCTTATCCAGGTATCATAACAAACCACTGTAGCATTATCCAACCAAATATTAGTATCGTTACAAATATCGGCTTAGCTCATGTAGGTAATTTTGATGGAGATATTAAAGGAGTAGCCAAGGCGAAATCGGAATTAATACATGGGATGGAGCAAAACGGTTTATTAATCCTGAATAAGGACGATGATAATTCTAAGTATTTGGAGACACAGCAGTTTAAAGGAAAAATCCTAACAGTTGGTATTCATAGCACAGCGGACTATCAAGCTTATGATATCCAATATAAAGACATCGGTATGTCCTTTAAAATAAAGCTGCATGGGCAGGAAATGGCAATGTATATCCCAATTTTAGGAGAACATCATGTATATAATGCACTCAATGCCATTGCGGTTGCAGATTATTTAGGATTTAGTCCAGTAGATATTAAAACAGGGCTAAATTTCAAAAAACCACCTAGACGATTAACAATTTATAACTGTCGCGATGATATTACAGTTATTGACGATACCGTTCACTCCCATCCTCAGGGCGTACGTGCTGCTATTGATGTTCTTACAAATATAGCGAAGAAACGTAAAATTGCTATTATTGGTCAAATGCGAGAATTAGGGGATTTGAGAGAAGAGGAATATCGTAAATTGGGCGAATACATTTACGAGCAAAACATAGATTTATTCATCACTTATGGTTTTAGAACGGAGGAAATGGGAGTAGCAGCGAAGGCAGTAGGGATGGATCCTTCTAAAATTTATCATTTCCTGAATAAGGATGAATTACATGAACTCTTAGAGAAAGTGATACAACCTCGCGACACCATTTTAGTAAAAGGTGCTAGTAAAACGAATATGTTTGATACGGTTAAATTTTTAGATCAAAAATTTCAAGAATAAATAAAAAAGCCCGAGTAATTGACCTTTTGAAGGAAACAATTATTCGGGATATTTTTTTATAGCTAAATAATGAGAGCATGGAAAGATATTTTAAATTTAAGATTTTAGAATGAACTTAATTTCTTTTGCGGCGTTAATGGCTTTATTTTTAGCTTCCGCTAATGTTGCGCCTTCCGCAATTACATATGCATAACGATGTCCCATCGATAAAGGAGGGGTCAGCAATGTCCCTCTTTTCGGCTTCACATATACATCCACAACTCCAGGTGAATGAGCTGCTTTATTTCTTCCAATAACTTTTTCTAAAATCCCTTTACTTTCAATAATGACGTATTTCGTATAGACAAACTTTCTATGCTTTGGATTGATATCGGGGCGCTCACCTAAAAATACTTTAAGTGTTTCTTTCACTAAATTAAATCCAAAGGCGGCGTGAAGCATCGTATTCATTGCTCCCCCTGAGATTCGTGGATTAATCTCTATAAGCTTCCAGCCATTCTTTGTTAAACGAAGCTCTAAATGCAGAGCGCCATTTTCGATGTTAAACGCTTTAACAATAGACTGAAGAACTTCCTCAAGACCTGCTTGAATTTCTTTTGGAGCTTTAACGAGAACACCATAACCAGTAATGATAAAACGTTTACCTTGAGTAATTTCTTGTTCAATAATACCGATGATATTAGCTTGCCGTTTATAGACAAGTGCTTCTACTAAATATTGCGGACCTTCGATATATTCTTCAATCATTATTGTTTCACGGGGATTTTTGCTTCGCAGATAGCTCAGGTGTTTCTTCAGTTGGTCTGAGTCGTTTGCTAACAATACATCTTTGGAGCCTGTTGATTTTGGAGATTTTACAATAAGTGGAAATTCTAAGTTATTAGAGAAGGACTCATTTGGCTTGAGAAGAAAAAACTTAGGAGAATAAGGCTGGTTTTTTAAAAAATTTCTAGTTTTTTCTTTATCCTCCATCATTTCAATAGCTGTTGAAGATGTAAAGTTGTCACAAAATTCATCACATAAAATTGAGGCAATATGGACAAAAGGATCGACAAAACTAACAATAGATTTTATTTCTAACCCAGTTTTAGTTAAATTATAAATTTCATCTTTCATGTCCTCTATATTCGAAGTATCAATAAGAATCATTTTATGAATATCTGGGTAGGCTTTTCTCTGTTGTAACTGCTTTTTGTTGTTTGTAAAAAGGACAGTATAATAACCTAGGTTTTCTGCTGCTTTTGTTGCTTCACGACTTGACCCGGATTTGTTAGTGCCGATAAATATAATTGTTTTCAGTTATATCACTCCTTCTATTGTTCGTTAGATACTTAATCAACTATATATATATGCGAAGAAATAGATTTCTTCTAGTTATGTATCTTGCTTACATCCAAGCAACTTTTAAAAAGTTACATATACTAGAGGGGAAAGGAGGGGAAATTGATATGAAGCCTCTTACGGTGCAGGATTTAAAAGCGATAACTGCAGGCCAATTAGTGCAAGGGTCGGACGAAGTGTTGATTCAACATGGAGCTTATCGACTGAAGCAAGTGAAAAAACCAAATACCGCCCTTTTTACAAATAAGCGTATTGTGAACTGGAAAGAGTATAAGTCACTTTATCCTATAGTGCTTGTAACCGATAGACGATACAGTCAAAATGAATTACCTGAGCAAATAATTATTATTAGAGTAGAAGATTCAGATGAGGCCTATTGGAAGTTTGTAAATTTTTATCGCAATCAATTTAATATCCCTGTAGTAGCCATTACTGGTACTTCTGGTAAATCGACGACGAAGGAAATGATCAAACATATACTTTCTGCAGAAAAAAGTGTAGCATCCACGCCACTTAGTAGTAATTCTAGAACTGCTTCTTTACAATATTTACTGAATATTGATGATCGTACCGACGCAGCCGTTTTTGAAACTGCTGTTGGTTCACCGGGGGACATTAAACTTGCGGGGGACTATTTCAAGCCGACTATTGGGATTATTACAAATATTGGGGCACATCATTTAAATTATTGTAAAACTTTAGAGGGGTATATCCAAGCAAAGGGTGAAATGCTGGACATTATTAGTCCCACAGGCTCCTTAATCCTTAATGCGGATGATGTCAACACCAGTAAAATAGATTTATCGAAGTTTCAAGGACGCATTATTAAAGTGGGTAAGCATGAATCCTGTGATTTTCAAGCAAGAAATATTCGCTACCACAAAAATGGTATGCTGTTCAATGTTCATCACAAGAAAAAACTCTATGAAATCTATGTACCAGGTTTTGGCGAGCATCAAGTATATAATGCGCTCACTGCGATTGCAGCTATTTGTGAAATGGGTTTGCCGATTTCTTTAGCAGCTGAACAACTGCAATCATTCCGAAAATTAAATAAGCAGCTTCAGGTGTTTAAGGGCATTAATAATTCCATATTACTAGATGATACATGGAATATTACGACTACTTCTTTGGAGGCAGGATTAAAGGTTTTGAATGCTCTCGGAGAAGGCAAGAAAAAAATTGCCATTATTGGGACGATAACAGATTTAGGGTCTTGGGGATATATAATTCACGAACAAGCGGGAGAATTAATTAGTGAAATTGGGGTCGACGTACTTATTACGATAGGGGAACATGCAAGTATTATGGCGCTTCATGCCATTGAGGCAGGAATGAGTTCACCTGTGTATATTTTTAAAAATAGTACGCGCGTCTATAAATTGTTAGAAGATATTGTAGATGAAAATACGGTTCTTTTCATTAAAGGAGATATGTATAGTAAAGAAGTTTCTAAGTTGGCAGATGATTTAAAAATAAAAAAATCTTCAACTTCCGAATAGATTTCACCTAAATAAATGTTATTTTTCATCATTTACTAGAATGAGCATATTTATAGTCAATTGCTAGAAATGCATAAACTATGATACTCATTTATTCAGAAATATTCTTTATAGAAAGGGGGCGTAGTTAACTTGCAACATATAAGTGTGAGGGATATAAGAAAACTATTACAAGGAGAATTATTAAGCGGTTCTGAACACTGGTCTGTTAAACATGCAATTTATTATAACCGACATGAACTGACTCAAAATCATACACTTATGTTTGTTAGTAAAAGTGATCAAATTAACTGGCAAGAAATAGATCGAAAGGGACCATCTCTTGTCATTTCTGATAAAACATCAGAGGAATTAAAAAATGCGCTGAAAAATACGACCGTTATACGCGTCAAGAGTATTTTGCATGCCTATTGGAAATTTATGGGACATTACAGAAATTTATTTCAAATACCAGTCGTTGCTTTGACCGGAACATGTGGTAAAACGACAACGAAAGAAATGATTAAACATATAGCTAGTAAGGAATGGAATGTTCAAGCATCTGTCAGCAGTAAAAATGAGCCACGGCAATCCTTACCGTACTTGACTGGAATCGATCAGAATACAAAAGCAGCTATCTTTGAATTAGGGCTGGGTAATATCGGTAATATTAAACACCAATGTATGATCTATCAGCCTACGATTGGTATTATTACGAATATTGGTGTCCATCATTTAGATGGATGCAATAATCTTAATGGCTATATCAAAGCAAAGGCTGAAATTGTAGAAGGAATAAGAAAAGATGGCACGTTAATCATTAATGGTGATGATGAAAACATTAAAAAAATCCCCCTAAGTAAATTTAAAGGAAAGATTATTACCTTTGGCGTCAACGAAAAGGCAGATTATCAAGCTACGAATATACAATTCACTAAAGGCGGCATGAAATTTGTACTAAAAGTGTCAAATGACAAATACAATTTATTTGTTCCAGGATACGGAGAACACCAAGTATATAACGCATTAGCGGCTATAGCTGCCGTGAAGGAAATGGGACTTTCCATTGCTGTTGCAATTTCGCAATTAAAAACGTTCAAAGCGATGGCAAGACACTTAGAATTTTCTACGGGCATCGGTGAATGTACTATAGTAGATGATACTTGGACAAATAACCCGACTTCTGTTGAAGCGGCACTAAAGGTTTTGGATACGATAGGAAAAGGGAAGAAAGTAATTCTTATTTTAGGTGACATTAAGAGATTAGGAAATTTCGAAGAAAAATATCATCGAGAGATTGGCACAATGGTCGCGAAAAGAAATATTGATACGCTTATTACTATTGGCAATAGAGCAGAAAATATTGCGAACCAAGCGTTGAAGGAAGGCACCAAGGCAGATGTTCATATGTTTAAAGATGTTACAGGCGTTTTAGATGTACTAAAGCATAAGCTAGATAGTGAAACCATTGTCCTTATTAAAGGTCCAATGTCTAGCAAATCTATGATAGAATTTGCGAATCAGTTAAAAAATAAATAATAGAAAAAGAAGCTTCCTTAAGGAAAGCTTCTTTTTTAAACATTAATTCTGTTGAGCATTTCAAATTCAACCATTTGAAATGATTCTAGTAAACTTTCTTAAAAAACACGTTTTGCTGTAATATAATGCTCTTTATAATAGTCAACCATTAGTACTCTTGTAGTAATACCACTTGAACTTGGAATGATAATACGTTGATCTCCGGCATAGATAGCTACTAGTGAAGGGGTTTTAGAGCCTTTAACACTATTAAAGAACACTAAATCACCCTTTTTTAAATTGGTACGTGAAACCGTTGTTCCAACATTCATTAGTTCCTTTAAATTGGTTGTACCAAGTTTAACTCCACTCTTACGATAGACGAAATCTACATATCCTGGCGCTGTAAAGCGAAGACTTGCTTCATTATTTGTAGAACTCATAGTTACTTTATTTTTATAATTAAAGGCGTTTTCAACAATCTTATCGCCTTTCGTTGCAGGATTAGCTGAAAGTAATGTAGGTAATACTCTACGGGCCCCTACATAATTATCTGTATAATATGGTTTACTATTTAAATCAGAAATAACAATATTTTGCTTAGAATCAGCCATGTGAATCATTTTGTTGTTTCCGATATACATACCAACGTGGTCAGGGTCTGTCCCAGTTTTTTTACTCTTAAAGAATAGTAAATCACCTTTTTGTAATTGATTTCTGTTAACAGACGTTCCTTGCTGTAACATATAATCTTCATTATAAGTTGCAAGGTCAACACCATTTTTCTCGAAAATGTACATAATAAATGAAGCACAAGAAAATTTATAAGGATATGTAGCCTTGTATACAGAATTGCTGTATGTCGCCTTACCAATTAAGCTTTTTCCAGTTTGAATTAGTTGATCTGCTTTCGCATTAACTGCTTGTGAGTTATTAAGGGCATTTGTTGTTGTTGCAGCCTCAACTTCTATAGGTTGAACAGTTGGCTGTACCATCCCCACTGTGCTAAAACCTATCGTCAATGCTAATGTTGTTGTTAAAAATCGTTTATTCATGTTGTTAATTTCCTCCTGAAGCTATTGTTAGGATTAATCCCAATTTGGTTTGTCACTGGAATTAATCGTAGCATGAAAAAGTAGGGCTTCTTTGAGGAAATTGTTACCACGCTGGATGGGGATTCGCTGTAAACACCTGATATAAAAGGCTTCATCGCCTTAATTTACAGTTTTATTACAAATGTTTCAGTTGGGTGAAGTGTTTATGGAAAACGAAAAGTCAAAGGGGCAGGAAGTACAAGTTTTTCTAGGCATTGAAAGATTAAACGACAATCGCTCCTATACATTTACCATGGTATAGTTAGACTATTTCATCTTTGGGATCTAGCGAGAAATAACGGTTCCATAAGGAGGAGTTTCGTTCTAGCTACTAGGAGTGAGCGTTGAACTGTTTCCCACGGCTTGATTTGTTCCACGCTACGCTTTTGAACTAAAGATAAGTTGTTGCTATCACTATAAAATAGTGTGAGATGAGATGTCAGATACAGGCTTTGTGAAATGGTTAATTAGAGAGGAAAGTGAGCGTTGGGGATCAGCATCCCAAATGAGACACTGGAGCGCAAGCGAGATGGGTCATCGAACGCCCCTAGTACCTCTCATTATGCCTACAATTTTACGCACAGCTTTGTGTGTAGATCTTTTTTGCTCTTTAGAAGGCGGATGTCGATAAAATTCAGAAGTCGGATGACATTTTGTTAAAACGTCGTTGCTTTGCTAAAGATTCATACTTTATTTCACTAAATATTTTTTTACAGCATGCCTTCTATTCAACTGTTTTCCTTAAATTTCCTGAATCATCTCTACTCTATTACCGAATGGATCTCTAAATTCAAAGCGATCAAAATGAGGAATAGGAACTGAATCGAAAATTTCTATATGATGTTCGGCTAATACCTTCTTCCAATGTTCTATATTTTCAACTTGATAGGCAATATGAGCTTTTGTCGTTAATCTATCAAAGCCATCCTCTGTCCCTACATGTACCTCCCTATTGCCGACCTGTAACCAAAATCCACCTCGTCCTTTCAACGAATCAGGCTTTTCAAGTTCATTTAGTCCTAATACTTGACAGTAAAAATGTTTCCCTTTTTCTTCTTCACCTTTTGGAATTGTTATTTGAACGTGATGTAAGCCTATAACCATTTTTTCTCCTCCTTTAATTGTAATCGATACTTACTTCTAGGATAATAATGCCAAATCCTTTAATTTGACGAAGGAATAGTTTTTTTTCTCACGAATGTGGCCTTTGTAAAACCAGTAAGGAGAATTAGGGAATAAGCCCATAATAGCCATGAGGCGAAATATCGATCTAAGACAACCGATAAATTCGGAAAAATATCGTCGAAGACTAATAAAACGACTGCATCGATAAGCATTCCAGGTAATGCAATGCAGATAGCAGCCAGTAATCGCTCTGTACCTTTTATTTTTTTTATAGAATAAATAGGTATTGTCGCTAGCCAAACGATTGGAAAAGCTAAAATGTAAGTAGCTATCATGAGGGGAGGTTCTTTAAGGGTAAAAAAGTAATGCCCTATAAATCGAAACACGGCACTTGCTACAAACCAAATCCCAAAACCCCAGCATAAAAAGAATCGCATAGTGTTCCTCCTCTAATTATTTTCCTAGACGATTTAATGTCTCAAGGATTTTTTCGAATTGCTGATAAAATACATCTATATCGAAATCGTCCCGCATCATCACTTGTATGGCCAAGCCATCAATTAGCGCGTTGAAAAAAATGCTCCAAGTTTCCATCGACACGCCATCAATTGGTGATGTATCCCATAATTTGTTTAAAATATTACGCAAATGTTCATTTTCGGCCGCTAAAATTTGTCCAATTTGCTGTCTAATAGTCGGGTTCGTAAAGCCAAAGACGATTAAGGTGAAAAATAATTTATGATAAAAGGCATCATCTTCATATCGACTTTTTGCAGAAAGAAGTGCAGATTGAATCATTTCTTGATCGGTCGTCAAAATCTCATGCCAAGAATTTTCACAGATGTCCTGAACTATTTCGAGAATGATTTGCTCTTTTGATTTGAAATGATAATAAATAGTTCCTTGTGTCACACCAGCTTGCTCAGCAACAGCCTTTAAGGTGAATTTTTCAATCCCTTTTTCTACTAAACTTTGCTTGGCAGCCATTAATAAATCTGATTTTTCAATACCAGTAGGCTTTGCCATTCATTGACACCTCCATTGTTATTAGTTAGTTGGATAACTAACTCAAAAATAACGAAAAATACCTCTGTTTACAAGTGTATTTTAGTAATTAGATGTATAGGGCTCCCAATATGATAGAGTTGGATTGAACAAACGTGAAAATAAATCTACTTTTCTGAAAAATATGTGTTATAGTAAAACATAATTAAATAATGTGTAAGAGTTGGTGCCAAATGAAAGTTTGGCTTAAAAGGGAAGTCGGTGCAAATCCGACGCTGTCCCGCAACTGTATATCGGAGCAAATCACAATTGCCACTGGGGAAACTGGGAAGGCTGTGAGGCGTGTTGATGAGAAGCCAGGAGACCTGCCAATTTCTAGTACACACCAAATACCTACGTGGAAATAGGTGGTGAGATGTGACCGTATCGTCCCTGTGCGACAAAGAATCATGCGATATCTTGTAAGAATTTCGTATTGTTTTTTCATAGCTATTTTTAATTTGAGATAACAGCCATTTTCCAAAAAAAGGAGAGTGGCTTTTTTTTTACTTCTTATTAGAAGTTAAAGCCCCTGGCCGATGTCACGGAATCGGAAAGAAGACCGAAATGACCGACATCGTGTCGGCCCTCATACTGGCCTAAGCACATAGGGCCGATTCCGGACTCAATAATGCCGAGGCATACTTAATGGATCGGAGAGATGAACATGATTTATACAAGTACTATAGTTGGTTATCCGTATATCGGAGAAGATCGTGAATGGAAAAAGGCTTTAGAGGCTTTTTGGAAAAATGAGCTTTCAGAGGGTGAATTTTTGCAGAACTTAAAGGATATTCGTCTAGCCCGAATTAACAAGCAGCTTCAACTCGGAATAGACCTGATAACTGTTGGAGATTTCACACTTTATGACAGAATGTTAGATACGGCAATGATGTTTGGCTTAGTTCCAAAGCGCTTTGATTGGCAGGGAGACAAAGTTGATTTACAAACATACTATGGGGTAGCTCGTGGTAGTAAAAAAGCCGTGGCTAGTGAGATGACGAAATGGTTTAATACAAATTATCATTATATCGTGCCAGAATACGATGGACAAACTTTGCAATTAACAGAAAATAAAATATTGGCAGATTTTTTAGAGGCTAAGGAAGCGTTTGGTATTACTGCAAAGCCTACATTGATTGGCCCTTATACATTTTGTAAATTAACGAAAGGCTATGACAAACTATCGCAGATTACATTCATTTTAGCATTACTACCACTTTATACGCAGGTCCTAAAGGAGCTCGTGGATGCAGGTGCACAGTGGATTCAATTAGAAGAACCACTTCTTGCCACAACATTAGATGAAGCGGAAGTTAAACTTGTTCAAGAAATTTATACACAATTAGCTGCATCAGTACCCGAAGCTAAAATTATGCTACAAACTTATTTCGAATCATTATCAGCATATGAGTCAATTGTAAAACTTCCTGTTCGTGGGATTGGGTTAGACTTTGTGCATGGCTACGGCAAAAATATGGAGTCATTACGTCAATTTGGCTTCCCAAAAGATAAAATATTGGCTGTTGGTATTATTAATGGAAGAGATATTTGGCGTTCCAATCTAGCAGAAGTTAGCTCAACTATTAAAGCCATTGAACAACTAAGTGGCGCAAAAGAACTATGGATTCAATCTTCATGTAACTTACAGCATGTTCCAATTACGACCACACTTGAAACTAAGCTTGAACCAGTTCTTAAAAATGCCCTCGCCTTTGCGGATGAAAAATTAGTTGAGATCATGGAAGTAACAAAATATTTACAGGGCCAAGACAGTCCCTCAAATTACAAACTATCGGAAAGTATGAAGGCGATTGAAGCGTTGAAAAATCATCCGATTCGCCAAAATAAAGATGTTCAAAAAGCGGTTCGAACAGTGTCGATACAAGACTTTGAACGCCATAGCGATTTTAAAGCACGGCAAAAGATTCACCAGCAAGCATTGCAATTACCACTGTTCCCAACGACAACAATTGGGAGCTTTCCGCAATCGGATGAAGTCAAACGTACACGAAGTGCATGGCGCAAGAAACAAATTTCAAATGAGGATTATGCAGTATTTGTAGAACATGAGACAAAGCGTTGGATTACTATTCAAGAGGAATTAGATATCGACGTTCTTGTGCACGGTGAATTTGAGCGCACAGATATGGTTGAATATTTCGGGGAAAAACTAACAGGTTTTGCATTTACGGAGAAAGCATGGGTTGTTTCATACGGTTCCCGCTGTGTGAAGCCACCAATTATTTACGGTGACGTTGCATGGGAAGCACCGATGACAGTCAAAGAAACAGCCTATGCTCAAAGCCAAACGAAACGCTATATAAAAGGTATGCTTACGGGTCCTGTGACAATTTTAAATTGGTCATTTGTACGGGATGATATTTCCCGAAAGGATGTAACATATCAGATTGCTTTGGCACTCCGAGAAGAGGTGGAAGCACTAGAAGCTGCAGGCATTTCAATTATTCAGGTTGATGAACCAGCATTACGAGAAGGCTTGCCGCTTCGTAAAGAAAATTGGGGAACGTACTTAGAGTGGACAGTAAATGCTTTTAAACTTGCTACATCTAGCGTTAAGGATGAAACACAAATCCATACACATATGTGCTATTGCGAGTTTAATGATTTTATCGAGCCAATTAGTGCATTGGACGCTGATGTTATTTCCATCGAAACGTCACGTAGCCATGGCGAGTTAATTTCTTCTCTGCAAGTCAATCCGTATGAAAAAGGAATTGGACTAGGTGTTTATGATATCCATAGTCCACGTGTACCGAGTGAAAAGGAAATGCTAAGCATAATGCAGGATAGCTTACAGGTTTTATCAAAAAATCAATTTTGGGTGAATCCTGACTGTGGTTTAAAAACAAGGAAGGAGCCAGAAACTATCTCAGCACTGATGAATATGGTAGCAGCAGCAAAAACACTTCGTCAACAAGTACAACAATCTACATTTTAAGGAGAAACTTGACTTCTTTGATGAGGTCAAGTTTTTTTATATGCGCCCGGCATGTGTATGAACAATGGGGTGTAAGTCCCGAACCCCGAAGACAGAAGTAGAGGTTAGCCAAGAGCAAGGTGTCCGTGGCGATGCGGAATCTGAAGGAAGCTGGAGGCAAAACACCGGTCCGAGGAACACGAATTTTATAGAAGGCTAGGTATGATTGGATGAGTTTGCATAACAAAACAAAGTCTTTTCTGTCGAAGGTCATATCGAGTAAATGATACGGATAGATGGTGTGAAAGTGCATGCGCTTACCCGGAGAAGTCTGGTGGAAACGCAAAGTACACTTTGTAACCTACATAGCGATAGGTAGCTGAACCATCAGAAGTCAGCAGAGGTCATAGTACCGTTTACATGAGAAGGACCGAACCATGAAGGAGTGTGGAATAAACTCGAATTTCACTTGTTCAATGAAGCAGACAATCCAAAGATGGACTTACTTAGTGGAAGAAATGGTGAATCCAATAGGAGACATTAAGAGGGCTGAGAATACAAGTGGCAAGGAGAGACAGAAAAGCAAAACGAACAGGGAGAATACAAAATCGCTGTTCGTCAGACTTCATGGAACATCTGTATACGGATCCGTAAGTACGGTGGTGTGAGAGGTCGGGAGTTAATTCACCCTCTCCTACTCGATTGTTAAGGAAATTATAAAATTTGTGCTTGTGGATAACTAAAGCATGTAAAATAATCTTATAAAGAGGAGGGAGCTTGATAGATGGCACATCACAGGTAGTTGCTAATAATGCTATCCTCGAAATGAAACGCCTTGGCATTCTATCGTATGCTGAGTCAATTCAAGATTAATTTAAATGCCCAGGTACTCAATTTGATATGCTCCCTATTAGGTAGACAGATTAAAAAATAAAATCTGTTTATCTAAGGGGAGTATTTTTTATGGGGCGAAGCAAACATCCACTCGA
>NZ_JBIWFC010000033.1:0-21392 GCF_044762845.1 Lysinibacillus sp. NPDC096382 | reverse complement strand
CACCCGTTCCCATACCGAACACGGAAGTTAAGCTCTTTAGCGCCGATGGTAGTTGGGGGCTTCCCCCTGTGAGAGTAGGACGTCGCTAGGCAATGTAAACAGTCAGCTGAGTGCTGACTGTTTGTTTTTTTATAAAAAACCTTAATAATTTATCAATAATTCAGCAAAACTTGCCTAAAATAAGACAGAGCTTAACTATTATCTATTCTAAATGTAGAAGAAATTAAAAAAGCCTATATTTTACTTAGTGGAAAAAGGGCGAAAAGACTATCAGAGTTACCACATCGAAAAATCTGAATTGTCTTTCTTTTATAAGTTTCTTGACAGTAGCTTAGCACGTTGTTAATCTTACAATTAATATTCTTTTAACTATAGGAGGACGTTACGAAATGTGGGAAACTAAATTTGCCAAAGAAGGTTTAACTTTTGATGATGTATTATTAGTACCAGCGCATTCAGAAGTATTACCGAAAGATGTTGATTTATCAGTTCAACTAACACCGAAGATTAAATTAAATATTCCAATGATCAGCGCAGGCATGGATACAGTTACAGAGTCTAAAATGGCAATTGCTATGGCACGTCAAGGTGGTATCGGTATTATCCATAAGAACATGTCGATTGATGAGCAAGCTGAGCAAGTAGAAAAAGTAAAACGTTCTGAAAATGGTGTTATTACTAACCCATTCTTCTTAACTCCGACTCACCAAGTTTTCGATGCTGAGCATTTAATGGGTAAATACCGAATTTCTGGTGTACCAATTGTTGATAGTATGGAAAACCAAAAGCTAGTAGGGATCATTACAAACCGCGACTTACGTTTCATTTCCGACTATTCTTTAAAAATTGAAGAAGTTATGACAAAAGAAGATTTAATTACAGCTCCTGTTGGAACGACTCTAGAGGATGCTGAAAAGATTCTTCAACAATATAAAATCGAAAAGTTACCAATTGTAGACGAAGAAGGTAAATTAACTGGCTTAATTACAATTAAGGATATTGAGAAGGTAATTGAGTTCCCTAACGCTGCTAAAGACATACATGGTCGTTTATTAGTAGGGGCAGCAGTTGGTGTTTCAAAAGATACGATGATACGTATTGAAAAGCTGGTTGAAGCACAAGTAGACATCGTAGTAATCGATACAGCTCACGGTCATTCTGAGGGTGTATTACAAACAATTCGCTCTATCCGTGAATCTTATCCAGAGCTTGAAATTATCGCTGGTAACGTGGCAACTGCTGAAGGTGCACGTTCATTATTTGAAGCTGGAGCAGATGTAGTAAAAGTTGGTATTGGCCCAGGATCTATTTGTACTACTCGTGTCGTAGCAGGTGTTGGTGTACCACAAATTACAGCTGTTTACGATTGTGCGACAGTAGCGCGTGAGCTTGGTAAAGCAATTATTGCTGATGGAGGCATTAAATACTCAGGAGACATCGTTAAAGCTCTAGCAGCTGGTGGTAACGTTGTAATGCTTGGTTCACTTCTTGCAGGTACTTCTGAATCTCCTGGTGAAACTGAAATCTTCCAAGGTCGTCGCTTTAAAGTTTACCGTGGTATGGGTTCAATTGGAGCTATGGAAAAAGGTTCAAAAGATCGATACTTCCAAGAGGATGCGAAAAAATTAGTACCAGAGGGTATTGAAGGTCGCCTTCCATACAAAGGACCACTAGCAGATACAATTTATCAACTAATCGGTGGTATTCGTGCAGGTATGGGCTATTGCGGTTCAGCTAACCTTGAGTACTTACGTGAAAATGCTCAATTTATTCGTATGACAGGTGCAGGTCTACGTGAATCACATCCACATGATGTACAAATCACAAAAGAATCACCAAACTATTCGATGTAATATATTACTAGCAACTTTTATGCTCTCGAATCGTCTACAAAGATGACACGAGAGCATTTTTTTATGATAGAGAGTGCGCACGGACATTACTATATATGATAAAATGTCGAGGACAAGAATATTTTTTGGAGGGCTTTAAAGGTGAAAAAGACAATGAACACTGTTATACGCTTACTCCTAATTCCTGTTTTGTTATTTAGTGTTTTAGCAGGTATTCCAGCGAAGGCAAATGCAGAAACAGATTTAGGACTACACGTGGATGCTGCAATTTTAATTGACGCAGATTCAGGAAAAATTTTATATGAACAAAATGCAGATACTTCACTAGGTATTGCGAGTATGACAAAAATGATGACTGAATACCTGTTATTGGACGCAATTAAAGCAGGTACAGTTAAGTGGGATCAGGAATATCATGTAACTGATTATACGTATAAAATGTCTCAAGATCGTGCGTTAAGTAATGTACCATTGCGTAGAGATGGATCTTACACAATTCGTGAATTATATGAGGCAATGGCAATTTACTCTGCAAATGCTGCAACAGTTGCTATAGCAGAAACAATTGCAGGTACTGAAACTGAGTTTTTAAAACTAATGAATAAAAAAGCAGAAGAGCTTGGTCTTAAAGACTATAAATTCGTAAACTCTTCTGGTCTTAACAATGCAAATCTATTTGGTATGCATCCAGCAGGTACTGGACCAAATGATGAAAACGTAATGCCTGCTAAATCTATAGCTAAATTAGCATATCATTTACTAAAAGATCATCCTGATGTATTAAAAACGTCTAAAATTGCAAAAAAGACGTTCCGTGAAGGTACAAAAGATGCAATTAACATGGAAAACTGGAACTTTATGTTGCCAGGATTGGTGTTCCAATATGAAGGCGTTGACGGTTTAAAGACAGGAACAACAGAGTTTGCTGGTCATTGCTTCACAGGTACCGCTGAACGCAACGGTACACGTTTAATTGCTGTTGTTATGAAGGCTGTAGATGCAAATGGACAAGGTTCATATAAAGCTCGTTTTGATGCAACTGCAAAATTATTTAATTATGGTTTCTCACAATTCTCAAAACAAGAAATTATTCCAGCGAACTATAAGTTTAAAGATCAAGAAACAGTAAAAGTTACGAAAGGTAAAGAAAACAAAGTAGCGATTGCTGTTAAAGAACCAGTTTCATTTATGGTTAAGTCATCTGAGAAAGATTTATATAAACCTAAACTAGTTTTAGATAAAAAGAGTCTTGAAGCAGAGGTTAAGAAGGATACAGTTGTCGGGAAGTTAGTTATTGAACGCTCAGAGGGCACAGATTACGGTTTTATTGACGGTAAGGACCTTAAAGCCGATGTTGTTACAACAGAGACTGTGGAGCGCGCTAGCGGTATCTCATTATTCTTCCAAGGTGTTGGTAGCTTCTTCGGAAACTTATGGAGTGGCATTACTGACTTTGTTGGTGGCTTATTTTAACTTATTTCAGTAGAAGTCTCCACCTCTATAGACGGAGATGAATGCGGGTTTAAGTTACTTTCCAGCGGCTGTCCAAACATCTTCTGAAATAAGTTAAAGCCTCCGGCCGATTCCAGACACAATTATGCCGAGGCATAATTGATAATAATTAATAAAAGGAACACGTAGATGTTTTTAAAACATCTACGTGTTCCTTTTTCACATTTTTACGCTTTACTGCATACGCTATTAGGCGAAAGGATGTGGCTAAATGTGTGGTATTACAGGATGGGCTAGCTTTCAAAAGGATTTAAGAACAACTAATGACATTCTAAAGTTAATGACGCAAACGTTAAATAAACGAGGGCCAGATGATGAAAATATTTGGTGTAGTGAGCATATTGCATTTGGTCATCGTCGGCTAGCCGTCATAGATTTAATCGGTGGGAAGCAACCGATGAAAAAAGTACACGATGGTGCAAACTATGTCATTACATATAATGGCGAGCTATATAATACAGAAGAACTAAGAAAAGAGCTGCAAAAGAGAGGGCATCTTTTTACAACACATTCAGATACGGAAGTATTATTAACTGCTTATATTGAATGGAAAGAGCAGTGTGTTGATTTTTTAAATGGAATTTACGCTTTTGGTGTATGGGATGAACAATCACAATCTCTGTTTTTATGCCGAGACAGATTAGGTGTAAAGCCTTTATTTTACACAGAACAACAAGACGGCTTACTTTTTGCATCCGAAGTGAAAGCATTATTAGCTCATCCATTGATTAAAACAACCGTTAATACGGAAGGGCTAGCAAATATTATGGCTGTAGGACCGTCTAGAACGCCCGGAAAGTCACCTTTTCAGAATATTAATGAGTTACGTCCAGGATATGCAATGCGTTTTTCTAGAGAGGGTATACGCGTTTGGCAGTATTGGCAGTTACAGAGTAAACATCATGAAGAGTCATTAGAGGAGACAATCGATCATGTCCGTTTTTTACTAACGGATGCTATTGAACGACAGCTTGTTTCAGACGTACCAATCTGTACATTACTTTCAGGAGGATTAGATTCCAGTATTATTACGGGAATTGCTGCAACCATGTTTCAGCAACAAAATAAAGGCAAACTTCATACGTACTCTATAGACTACGAGGATAATGAACGTTTTTTTAATCCACATGCTTTTCAAACATCCACGGACACGTATTGGATTCAAAAAATGACAGATACCTTTAGTACAACACACCATGCTGAAGAAATTTCTCAGCAGCAATTAATCGATTGCTTAGTAGAATCTGTCATCGTTAGAGATTCACCAGGAATGGCAGATGTTGACTCATCGTTATTATGGTTTTGTCGAGAAATTAAAAAGGATTTTACCGTTGCGCTATCAGGTGAATGTGCAGATGAAATTTTCGGTGGTTATCCATGGTTTACAGAAACGACTACAGGTTTTCCATGGATTCGTTCATTGTCTGAAAGATCAACAATGTTACAAGAGCGATGGCGTAAGAAATTAAAAGTTGAATCATATGCGCAACAGGCTTTTTCGGAGACAATTGCTGAAGTACCATATCTTGATGGGGAGAGTATTGAGGAAGTAAGGCAACGAGAAATGTTTTATTTGAATATGGTATGGTTTATGCAAACATTGCTGGAACGAAAAGACCGTATGAGCATGGGGGCGAGTCTTGAAGTCCGTGTGCCGTTTGCAGATCATCGTCTTGTAGAATATACGTGGAATATTCCTTGGGAAATGAAAAATTTAAACGGTATGGAAAAGGGTTTACTTCGTAAAGCAATGCAGCATTTATTGCCAGAAGAAGTTTTATATCGGAAAAAGAACCCGTATCCTAAAACGTATCATCCAGTTTATACAGCGGGCGTTCAAAAATGGCTCAAAGGCATAATGGAGGACAAAAACTCAATTCTTCATGAATTATTTGAACGACAGAAACTAATAGAGCTCATTGAATCGGGTGGCAGTTCTTTCAAAGTTCCTTGGTATGGACAATTAATGGCAGGTCCACAGCTTTTAGCTTATCTGGGTCAAATTCATACATGGTTTGAGCTTTATAATATTCAGCTAATAGAATCATAATATCAAAGAAAAACCATTCAACCTTTTAACGTGAGGTTGATTGGTTTTTTTTCTGTATATCCCAACAGTTCATTAGCTTTTCGATAGAAGGTTCAATTTCATGTACAGGTATGCCTCCAAAGCCTAGTAAAAATTGAGCTTTTAAGGGTGAAGAGTGATCCAAGCGATAATCAGAGAGTGGATAGATTCTGATCTCCGCATTGGAAGCAAACTGCTGTAATTGCTTTTCAGACAAAGTATGTTGTACATCGAGTAAAATATGCATGCCTGCTTGCTCACCAGTAATGTTAATTTGATTAGAATAGTTTTCTAAAATAGAAGTAAGTTTTTCATGCTTTTTTCGATATATCTTCCTCATTCGATTTAAATGCTTAGCAAAATGGCCGTCACGCATAAAATTAGCTACAATATGTTGATCGAAACGAGGTACTGTCGATGAGTAGTAGTTAAATACGTCATTATAAGCGGCAAGTAATTTTGGTGGAAGTACAAAATAAGCGACGCGCAAGGACGGCATTAATGATTTTGTAAATGTACTCATATAAATTACTTTATCATTTCGATCTAATGCATGAAGTGCAGGAATTGGTTTTCCAGTATAACGAAATTCAGAATCATAATCATCTTCAATAATGTATCGAGAGGAGCTTTGTGAGGCCCAATTTAAAGCCTGTGCACGTCTTGTCGCCGATAATACTGCTCCTGTAGGGAATTGGTGAGATGGCGTGATATAAACAACGTCAGCGCTAGTTTTTTCGAGCTCATGAATGATAATTCCTTCATCATCGACTGCAATTGGATAAACCTTTCGCTTATGTTGGGAAAACATACGATGCACAGCTGGATATCCAGGGTTTTCAAGGGCAAAACAAGTATTGTCACTAAAGAGGCGCAAAATCATTGGTAGAAGCTGTTCTGTTCCTGAACCGATGACAATTTGCTCGGGACTACAAACAACCCCGCGTGATTGAAATAAATAATTAGCAATCTCTGTTCGCAAAGATAGTTCTCCCTGAGGCTCACCTGTTAATAATAATTCCTTTGAGGCATCATCAAAGAGCTCTTTCGCATATTTTCGCCATGTCTGAAAAG
Source organism: Lysinibacillus sp. NPDC096382 (assembly GCF_044762845.1). Lineage (NCBI taxonomy): Bacteria > Bacillati > Bacillota > Bacilli > Caryophanales > Bacillaceae > Lysinibacillus > Lysinibacillus sp. NPDC096382. The sequence continues at coordinate 14,885 of NZ_JBIWFC010000033.1, read as the reverse complement.
GGAAGGCATCAATATCGATCGAACCAGGATTAAAATCTATCTTGTACGATTTTTTCTTAGGTTGTTCGTTTAAGGAAGTTATTGTATCCTGCTGAATATACGGAAGCTCGTCAATTTCCTCTACAAAATAACCGACACGGGATTTAGACATAATATACCCTTCAGCAAGTAGCTGTGCATAGGCAATTTCAATTGTTGTTTGTGAAATATTCAAAAAATCGGCTAATTTTCTTTTTGATGGTAATTTTTCTCCTACTGCTATTTTATTTGTAATAATAGCTTCTTTAATGCCGCGATAAAGCTGATCGTAGAGCGGTTTTTCACCATTTTTTTCTAGTTGGAATAATAGCATGTCCATGTGCATTAATTCTCCTGACCTTACGATTATTTTATAAACTGGATATTTTTATATGGTCAATTTCCATTATACTAAATTTCATCATAAAGGTGGAGGTTAGAAATCATGAAACAAACAGGTACAGAATTAGTTAAGCGCGGGATGGCGGAAATGCAAAAGGGTGGCGTCATTATGGATGTTATTAATGCAGAACAGGCGAAAATTGCGGAAGCGGCGGGAGCTGTAGCTGTTATGGCATTAGAGCGAGTACCATCAGACATTCGCAAGGCGGGTGGTGTTGCACGTATGGCTGATCCTCGTATTGTCGAGGAGGTATTGGGGGCAGTATCCATTCCTGTAATGGCTAAAGCACGTATTGGACATATTGTAGAAGCAAGAGTGTTAGAAGCAATGGGTGTCGATTATATTGATGAAAGTGAAGTATTAACGCCAGCAGATGAAGAGTTTCATTTATTAAAAAGTGATTACACAGTGCCCTTTGTTTGTGGGTGTCGTGATTTAGGCGAAGCTGCTCGACGCATTGGTGAGGGAGCTTCTATGCTACGAACTAAAGGGGAACCAGGGACAGGTAATATTGTTGAGGCAGTTCGTCATATGCGTAAAGTGAATGCGCAAGTACGTAAGGTAGTTGGTATGACAGAGGATGAATTAATGACCGAGGCTAAATTGCTCGGTGCTCCTTTTGAATTATTAAGAGAAATTAAGCGTCTTGGCCGTTTACCAGTAGTGAATTTCGCAGCAGGTGGGGTTGCTACTCCAGCGGATGCAGCATTAATGATGGAGCTTGGAGCAGACGGTGTATTTGTTGGTTCTGGTATTTTTAAATCAGAGAACCCAGAGAAATTTGCTCGTGCAATTGTTGAGGCTACTACGCATTATAAGGACTACAAGTTAATTGCTGAAATTTCAAAAGAGCTAGGTGTTCCGATGAAAGGCATCGATATTGCACAGCTTAGTCAAAATGAGCGTATGCAAGAGCGAGGCTGGTAAAAAATGAAGCGAATCGGTGTTTTAGCATTACAGGGAGCGGTAAGAGAGCATGTGCAAATGTTAGAGTCTCTTGGATGCGAAACGGTCTTAGTAAAACAAAGTGCTGATTTAGAGAAGCTTGATGGACTTGTTTTGCCTGGTGGAGAAAGTACAACGATGCGGAAATTGCTGAATCGCTATGAGCTATTGGAGCCAATTCGCGCACTTGCAAAGCACGGTTTACCGATGTTTGGAACATGTGCAGGATTGATTTTATTAGCAAAGGAATTAGTGGATTATGAATCACATTTAGCAGTAATGGATGTGGTAGTTGCACGGAATTCTTATGGACGTCAGGTAGATAGCTTTGAAGTGAAGCTCGACATACCGGAAATAGGTGCTGCTATTCCGGCAGTCTTTATACGTGCGCCACATATTGTTTCCATAGGTGAAGGTGTTGAAATATTAGCGGAGCATGAAGGCAAGATCGTGTTAGCAAAGGACGGCCATTTCTTAGGATGTTCCTTCCATCCAGAATTAACGTCAGATGCACGAATTCTTGAATATTTTGTATCTTCTATGGTATGACTTGCAAATTTTCACTTCATATAGTACAGTATGGATAAAATTTAAATAACTGAACACGATGATGGGAAGTAGTAGCAAGCACGTTTTTTTTAGAGAGTCAGCGGGTGGTGGAAGCTGATAAAAGCACTTGTGAATCCGTCCTGGAGTTGCGCAGTCGAAGTTAATGAAGTAGGCTGTCGCCGGCTGAAATGCCGTTATGAAATAAGTGGATTAGACAAAGTACAATGTGTCTAATCAATTAGGGTGGCAACGCGGGTAGCTCTCGTCCCTTTTGGGGATGAGGGCTTTTTTGTGTTTTTACTAACTATTTTCCCATCATTAAGAATCTACTGGAGGTATGACGATGTTAGATATTAAACGCGTGCGCGATAATTTCGCGGAAATTAAAGAAATGCTATTAACACGTAATGAGGATTTAGGAAACTTAGACGATTTTGAGCAATTAGATGCAAAGCGTCGTGAATTAATTGCAAAAACAGAAGAGCTTAAAGCTGAGCGCAATAAAGTATCTGAGCAAATTTCTATTATGAAGCGTAACAAAGAAAATGCGGATGAAGTTATTGCACGTATGCGTCAAGTTGGCGATGAAATTAAAGAGCTAGATGTTCAATTAAATGATGTAGAAGAACGCTTTAACGATATGATGATGCGTTTACCAAACGTTCCACATGAATCTGTACCAGTTGGCACAACAGAGGACGATAATGTGGAAGAATATACTTGGGGTGAGATCCCAACATTTGATTTTGACATTAAAGCACACTGGGATATCGCTACAGACTTACAAATTGTTGACTTTGAACGTGGTGCAAAAGTGACTGGTAGTCGTTTCTTATTCTATCGTGGTCTTGGCGCTCGTTTAGAACGTGCTTTAATGACGTTTATGATGGACTTACATGCAGAAGAGCATGGTTATGAAGAAATGTTACCACCTGTAATTGTCAATCGTGATAGCTTAACAGGGACAGGACAACTACCTAAATTTGAAGAAGATGTCTTTAAGTTAGATGACACAGATTATTTCATGATTCCAACAGCAGAAGTACCTGTGACAAACTTCTATCGTGATGAAATTTTACCAGCTGAAGCATTACCACATGGCTTTGCAGCATATAGTGCATGCTTCCGTTCAGAAGCAGGTTCTGCGGGACGCGATACACGTGGTTTAATTCGCCAACATCAATTCAACAAAGTAGAATTAGTACGCTTTGTTAAACCAGAAGAATCTTATGAACAGCTAGAACTATTAACAGGTCATGCAGAAAAAGTACTACAATTATTAGGGTTACCATACCGCAAACTAAAAATGTGTACAGCTGATTTAGGCTTTACTGCTGCGAAAAAGTACGATTTAGAAGTTTGGATTCCAGCTCAAAATATGTACCGCGAAATCTCTTCATGCTCTAACTTTGAAGATTTCCAAGCACGTCGAGCAAATATTCGCTTCCGTCGTGAGCCAAATGCAAAACCAGAGTATGTACACACATTAAACGGCTCAGGTCTTGCAATCGGCCGTACAGTAGCAGCAATCCTAGAAAATTATCAGCAAGCTGACGGAAGCGTAGTAATTCCTGAAGTATTAAGACCATATATGGGCGGAAAAGAAGTAATCGCTCCAAAGTAAGCCGAGTCGAAAACAAAGCGGCTAAAAGAAAAAACTACTGTTGAAAATATCTAATCTCTACAGTAGTTTTTCTTTTTTAAAAAAGTAGGTTAGCGAGGTCGAACTCGATGTTTCACAGAGAAGTTATGTTCGTTAGAAAGCAAGTAAATAACGCCCTCTATAAAGCCTATAAGGGCCGGAATATATGTCCAGAAGAAGATGAGGTACAATATACCTTGTCCAATTTTCCCTAAGTAAAATTTATGGATTCCGATTCCACCTAAAAAGATAGCTAGTACCCCTGCGACTGTTTTATTTTTTATAGGCCAAGAAGGATCGATGCCGTCAAACATAGGAGCTGAATATTGGGGCTGTGTTTGATATACAGGTTGTGATTGCTGTTGATAAACTGGTTGTTGCACAATTTGCTGTTCTTTTTGGAAATTGAATTTTTCACCACAATATTTACATTGAGCTAATGTGACATCAGCCGCTGCACCACATTGTGGACATTCGATATTTTTCATGTCAATATCTCCTAATCAATGATATTTGTTTAATTTACATTTTCCGATGTATCGTTTTTAACTACACTGTTATGATTATCTATTGAATTGATTCGACTGGAGTACCGCAGTTATTACAAAATTTCGAAGTAACATCTAGTTCTTGTCCACATGAACAAACAGGCTTGTGTAAACTAGTTCCACAAGAAGAACAGAATTTTGATGATTCCTCGTTTTCACTCTGACAAGAATGGCATGTAATGACCTTTAGCGTTAAATTTTCACCACATAAGTTGCAAAATTTACTAGTAGATAAGATATTACCATGGCAAGAAGGACATATTTTATGTGTAACATTATTGCTAGGCTGTTGTACTTGTTGATTCATCATAGTCACCATACCTTGCCCTACGCCTAAGCCAACTCCACTTGTAGCAAATAATCCAGCTACTCCATTCTCATTTGATGCAGCAGATTCATATATATCAAAGCTACGTTGTGTTACATAACGATTGTCACCCATAATTTCGAACTTAGCTTTATCTTGTAAAATTTCATTTATTTTATTGAAATCTTCCTCTGGGAAATTAATTGATTGAATATGGAAATGGGCCATTATAAAACCATACGCATTGAATTCTTCAGATATTTTTCCTTTTAAACTATTTGAAATATTATGAAGCTCTGTTGTTATTTCTAGTGCAGAGATTTTCTCATTAATAATTTTATTTGCAAGTTCAGTTTTTATGGATGTAATAAGAGAACCTTTAAAGTAATCTTGTACTTTTTCGAAACTAACAATATCATCTTTATTCATAGAGCCTATAACTTCTGTAAAGAATAATAAATAGTCATCAAGGCGAAGAGCCAATTGTCCAAATGCTCGTATACGTAATTTTACAAAGTATTTTGGGTCAATTAGTTGAATAGGATCAGAGGTTCCCCAATATAAATCTAATTTTACCGTTAGATTTATAAAGTAGATTTCTGCTGAAAAAGGTGTATCCCCTCCATAAGTAAAATTCACAACATGGTGAAGTAATGGTAAGTTATTGGTTGATAAAACATGTGTGCCTGAATTAAATACATCACATATTTGCCCACCCTTTACAAAAATGGCTACTTGACCTTCGTTGACGATAAGTGTAGTACCTAACACTAGCTTTTCATTCGGATGCTTGTAGATTAACCAATCGCGTGAGCGTAAACCATCGAACTTCACTCTATCAAAAATAGGCATTAAAACATTACCTCCCTATTAATTACCTTTTAAATTAAATTATTACTAGTTATATTTTCCCTTTTCAGTTTATGCATGTCAATGGTTTATGTGTATTGAAATTTTTCTTTAGGTTAGTCAGTAATGTACTTGCTATATCGCTTTTTCCATTTTTTTTAGACTGCGTATTTAAAAACATTATTGTTATGAATAATGTTGTCGCTATTACAACCTATTTCATATATATGCTATCCCCTAATCATAGAAAAGAAGGTGCCTCAATCTGAGACACCTTCTTCACTATGTGAAATTTTTAAAATTTTTCATTTTCAACAACTAAAGCTTGTCGTGCCTTTTTCTCTGCTTTTTTTCGTTCACGTAATGCTCGGAAAAAATCGGTTAAGATTTGTCCGCATTCCTCAGCTAAAATTCCTTCTGTTACTTCGCATTCATGGTTAAAGCGTGCATCGTTTAATAATCGATAGAGTGAATCTACACAGCCTGCTTTTATATCCCTTGCACCATATACGACACGCGGCACACGAGATTGCAAAATTGCACCTGCACACATAGGGCAAGGTTCAAGTGTCACATAGAGTGTTGTTTTTTCAAGACGCCAGCTTCCTATTTTTTTACAAGCATCTTGAATAACCATTAATTCAGCATGCGTCGTTGCATTTTGTGTTGTTTCTCGTAAATTATGAGCTCGTGCAATAATCTCTCCATCATATACAAGCACAGCCCCTATTGGCACTTCTCCAAGTAAAGCTGCTTTCTTAGCTTCTTCTAGTGCACTGTTCATAAACAATCGGTCTGTTTTAAAAATATCCACTATGATCTCTCCTTATCACTTAGTGTATCTTGCTTAATTGACAATTGCTACTATCAAGTATGTCTCGGAATAATCGCGTCTGGATTCGGTAAGAACGTAAAACGTTGACATTTCCAAAAAAACTATTTATATTTATATATGAACATATTCTCATATATAAATATAAAAAGGTTAGGAGTAAACTAAATGGATGAAAAATTACGAAATACAGAGGTTCAGGATAACAAAAAGCAACATTTAGACGAAGAAACTCTATTTGTCGTGTCTCAAACATTTAAAGCATTAAGTGATCCGACAAGAATTCGTATTTTAAATTTATTATGTACGGATGAACATGCAGTCAACGACATTGCTAAGGTTTTAGATTTAGGTCAATCAACAGTTTCACATCAATTACGTTTTTTGAAAAATTTACGGTTAGTGAAATATAGAAGAGAAGGTACAACTTTATATTATTCAACAGATGATGATCACATTATGAATTTGTTGATGCAAGCTATTGAGCATGCTACACATAACTAGATAATGGGGGGATAAAACATGGGACATAATCATGATCACAGCCATGATCATACACATGGCGCAAACAAAAAGGTTTTAATAGTATCATTTATTATTATTACGAGTTATATGATTGTTGAAGTGATTGGTGGCTATTTAACAAATAGTTTGGCTCTTTTATCCGATGCAGGTCATATGTTAAGTGATGCCATTTCATTAGCAATAGCCTTACTTGCCTTTATATTGGGAGAAAAGGCTGCAAGCTATAGTAAAACGTACGGTTATAAACGATTTGAAATTTTAGCAGCAGTATTAAACGGTGTGACATTAATTTTTATTGCTTTATTCATTTTCTATGAAGCAATAAAACGTTTTGCAAATCCACCAGAAGTGGCAACTACAGGGATGTTGATTATTAGTACAATCGGTCTTTTGATCAATATTTTAGTCGCTTGGATTATGATGCGTGGCAGTGATACACAAGATAATTTAAATATGCGTGGAGCTTTTTTACACGTATTAAGCGATATGCTTGGATCTGTAGGGGCCATCGTAGCCGCATTATTAATGATGTTTTTTGGTTGGGGCTGGGCTGATCCATTGGCGAGTGTTATTGTTGCAATATTAGTATTGAGAAGCGGCTACTATGTAACGAAGGCTGCTGTTCATGTTCTTTTGGAAGGAACACCTTCAAACGTAGACGTTGAAGAAATTATACAAACTATTGTACAGACAGATAGTGTGCATAGCATTCACGATTTACACATTTGGACAATAACAAGCGGAACAAATGCACTTTCTTGTCATGCAGTTGTTGATGGCCAGCTAAAAATTGCGGATAGTGAGCATATATTACGAGAAATTGAACATAATCTTGAGCATAAGGGCATAAAGCACGTAACGATTCAATTGGAAACAGTAGCACATAAGCATGATAACTCCATTTTATGTACAATAATAAATGAGCAGTCAAATCATCACCATCATCATTAAAAAATTCTAAAAATTTTCGGCTTTACATACCCTTCGTAGGTATGGTAATATAAAATTGTAAGGTAGGAGGTGTATTAAATGGAGGATAAAGTGAAAGAAGATGCTTGTCATACAGAGGAAGCTACTTCGTGCCGAAAAAGTCATCATCCTGAACGCGTTAAAAAGGATTTAACGACTCGTTTAAATCGAATTGAAGGTCAAATCCGAGGTATTAAAGGGATGATTGACAAAGACGTTTACTGTGATGATATTATTACGCAACTGTCTGCCACACAGTCTGCTTTAAATAGTGTTGCAAAGATATTATTAGAAGGTCATTTAAAGGGATGTGTAGTAGATCGCCTATCAGAAGGTGATGATGCAGTGTTAGATGAATTAGTAGTGACTATTCAAAAGTTAATGAAAAAGTAAATTTTTTTAAGAAATATATACCCCTATACAGTACTTAACATTAAAGGAGAGATATTTATGCAAAACGTAACTTTAAACGTACAAGGAATGTCATGTGGACATTGTGTAAACTCAGTAGAAAAAAGTGTTGGCGCTTTAACTGGCGTTGAACAAGTAAAAGTAAACTTAGCAGAAGGTTTAGTAGATGTAGCATTTGACGAAACACAAGTATCTCTAGACCAAATTAAAGAAACGATCGATGATCAAGGCTATGACGTTAAATAATATAAATAGGGTGCTCTTGTAGCACTCTCTTATTTTCAATTTAACATACCCCGTGTTGGTATGTGGAGAGGAGAAATGATGATGAGTTCGGAAATAAAAGAAGCAAATTTGCAAATTACAGGTATGACATGTGCAGCCTGTGCGTCTCGTATAGAAAAAGGTTTAAATAAAATGGATGGTGTAGAACAAGCGACAGTTAATTTAGCTCTTGAAAAATCATCCATTAAATATGATCCGACAAAATTAAACGAAGAAGACTTTGAAAAGAAAATTGAAGCACTTGGTTATGGTGTCGTGAAGCAAAAAACAGAATTCAATATTACGGGCATGACATGCGCAGCCTGTGCTACACGTATAGAGAAGGGTTTAAATAAACTAGCAGGTGTATCCTCTGCAAACGTTAACTTAGCACTCGAAAAAGCTACTATAGAATTTAATCCATCTGAGGTGACGATTGCAGATATTATTGCAAAGGTTGAGAAATTAGGATATGAGGCTCATCAAAAGGCAGATGAGCAAGAAACTGTGGATCATCGTGAGCTGGCCATCAAACAACAGCAGAAAAAATTTATTTTATCGGCCATTCTTTCATTACCATTACTGTGGACGATGGTAGGACATTTTTCATTTACATCATTTTTATATGTTCCTGAATTTTTAACGAATCCATGGGTGCAAATGGTGTTGGCTACGCCTGTTCAATTTATTATTGGGAAACAATTTTACGTTGGAGCCTACAAAGCTTTACGTAATGGTAGTGCCAATATGGATGTACTTGTAGTAATGGGAACATCTGCGGCGTATTTTTATAGCGTATATCAAGCAATTATTACTGCGGGGTCACATCATGCCCCTCACCTATATTTTGAAACGAGTGCCGTATTAATTACTTTAATTTTATTAGGTAAATTATTTGAGGCAAAAGCAAAGGGTCGCTCATCTGAAGCAATCAAGAAATTAATGGGCCTTCAGGCAAAAACGGCCATCGTTGTTCGTGACGGTGTAGAGAAAGAAGTACCGTTAGAAGAAGTAGTCATTGGTGACATTATTTTAGTGAAGCCTGGTGAAAAAATTCCTGTTGATGGTAAGGTATTAGAAGGAACAACAGCTGTAGATCAATCAATGTTAACAGGGGAAAGTTTACCTGTTGATAAAAAGCAAGGTGACCTATTATTTGGTTCTACTATAAATAAAAATGGCTTCATTAAAATGACGACGACTAAAGTCGGTCGTGAAACAGCCTTAGCACAAATTATTAAAGTTGTAGAAGATGCACAAGGCTCCAAAGCGCCAATTCAGCGCTTAGCAGATCAAATTTCAGGTATTTTTGTACCAATCGTTGTTGGCATTGCACTTGTCACGTTTTTAATTTGGATTATTTGGGTGCAACCTGGTGAATTTACGCCTGCACTTGAAGTTTTAATTGCAGTTCTCGTTATCGCTTGTCCATGTGCGCTTGGATTAGCAACGCCAACTTCTATTATGGCGGGTTCTGGTCGTGCAGCGGAATTTGGTATTTTATTTAAAGGTGGAGAACATTTAGAGCAGACACAAAGCATCGATACAGTAGTTGTTGATAAAACAGGTACAGTGACACACGGCAAACCTGTATTAACGGATGTTATACTAGCAGCAAATCAAGATGAAGCACGCTTTTTATCGTTGATTGGTGCAGCAGAGAAGCAATCAGAGCATCCGTTAGCAGAAGCAATTGTTCAAGGGATTGTTGATCGCGGTATTAATCTAGGAGATGTTCAATTCTTTGAAGCAATACCGGGTTACGGTGTGCAAGCGACGGTCTCTGGTCAAGGCGTTATCATCGGTACACGTAAATTGATGCAACAATACAGTATTCATATGGATGATATTCTACCAACAATGGAGCAATTGGAGGAAAACGGTAAAACGGCAATGCTAGCTGCCATTAACGGTCAGTATGCTGGTCTAGTAGCAGTTGCTGATACAGTGAAAGATACTTCAAAAGAAGCGGTTAGTCGTCTACAAGAGATGGGCATTACTGTAATTATGATGACTGGTGATAATGAACGTACAGCACAAGCAATTGGAGCAGAAGTTGGTGTGAATCATGTGATTGCCGAAGTACTTCCGGAAGGCAAAGCTAATGAAGTGAAAAAACTGCAAGCTACGGGTAAAAAAGTAGCGATGGTTGGTGATGGCATTAATGATGCCCCGGCACTTGCGACAGCTACTATTGGGATGGCGATTGGTACCGGTACAGATGTTGCTATGGAAGCAGCGGATATCACACTGATTCGCGGCGATTTAAACAGTATTGCAGATGCTATCATCATGAGTCGTAAAACAATGCGCAACATTAAACAAAACTTATTCTGGGCATTCGCTTACAACACATTAGGTATTCCAATTGCCGCAATCGGTTTACTAGCTCCATGGGTAGCAGGTGCAGCGATGGCCTTTAGCTCCGTATCTGTCGTTTTAAATGCACTGCGTTTGCAGCGAGTTAAATTATAAGGGGAAAGATAGATCCACTTTGAGTGGGTCTACTTTTTATTTATTTCAGCGGATGTCACGGTATTGGTTTTCGCCTCCTATTTTAATAGAGAAATAGTTTGGTTCTGTTTTTCACTTTCTCACTATGATACAATGAAAAACACTGATTTATTTTTAACTTCTTTCAGCCGATTCCGGACGCATTGAAAGCGAAGCAATAGCTACAATATAATACAAACCCCGAGAGACGGGTAATTGACGATAGAATCCATAGAACATAAAGGAGGAGCTTCTGGTGACGGTTCCATTTGTTACGGTAGAAGGTCCGATTGGTGTTGGTAAAACCTCTTTATCTAAAGAGATTGCAGCGACATTTAATTACCATCTATTAAAAGAAATAGTAGACGAAAACCCTTTTCTAAATAAGTTTTATGAAAACATAGAGGAGTGGAGTTTCCAGACGGAAATGTTCTTCCTATGTAATCGCTACAAACAATTATCGGATATAAAAAATTTCCGTTTAACAGATGATAAACCTGTTGTAGCGGACTACCATATTTTTAAAAATTTAATATTTGCAAAGCGTACATTGGCATCAGCTGAGTATGATAAATACGAGGAAATATATAAAATATTAACGAAAGATATGCCTGTACCGAATGTAGTTGTTTATTTACATGCCAGTGTTGATACATTGATGAAACGTATTGCGATGCGTGGTCGTGAATTTGAAAAAATGATTTCACGGGATTACATGGAGCAACTGGTGGCAGATTATCATTCCTTTATCGAGCATTTTGAGAATATGCATCCTGATATTCCTGTTATTCGATTTAATGGTGATCAGCTTGATTTCGTAAAAAATCCAAATGATTTGAAATATGTTTTACAAACAATAAAGGATACGTTACAACAAAGGAGCTTGCAACAATGAATTTGAGAGAGAAATATGGTATTCCTCCACAAACGGTCATTACAATCGCTGGTACGGTTGGTGTAGGGAAGTCAACAATGACAAAGGCGTTGGCAGAAGCGTTAAATTTCCGTACTTCATTTGAAAAGGTGGATACTAACCCATATTTAGATAAATTTTATGAGGACTTTGAAAAATGGAGCTTCCATTTACAGGTGTATTTTTTAGCGGAGCGTTTTAAGGAGCAGAAACGAATCTTTGAATATGGAGGCGGGTTTATTCAGGACCGTTCAATCTACGAAGATACAGGGATTTTTGCTAAGATGCATTATGACAAAGGTACAATGAGCCCAACGGATTACGAGACGTATACAAATTTATTTGATGCGATGGTGATGACACCGTATTTCCCACATCCAGATTTACTTGTTTATTTAGAGGGGCCAATTGATGCTGTAATTGGTCGTATTCAAGAGCGTGGACGTACAATGGAGCAACAAACACCGAATGATTATTGGATTGAAATGCATGACCGCTATGAGAACTGGATCAATAATTTTAATTCATGCCCAGTTCTTCGTTTGGATATTAATGATTATGATTTATTAAAAAATCCTGAGGCAATTGAATCAATTGTGAGCCGCATCAGTCATATGCTAAAACAAACGAGCCATTTACGTAAATAGGAAATAAACTATGCTTAAATTTTAATGTGTATAGTAAGGGAAACATTGCTTTCTGGCCGAAAGCGGAGCGGCAGGCACAAACAAGTCATTTACGTAAATAGGAAATGCACTATGCTAAAATTTATGACCGAATGCGCAGCTACGTGCAGAAAAAAGTAATTGAAGAAAATAAATGATCAAAAGACGTGAGACAATATGTAGCCTATTGTGTCACGTCTTTTGAGTAGGAGGGATTGTTATAAAAATAGCGGTGTATTGCGGTTCCGGCTTAGGCATAAACCCAATTTATGCAGAGAAAGCAGCCGAATTAGGGACTGTATTAGCTCAAAATGGTCATGGTGTCGTTTATGGTGGTTCGAAAACAGGACTGATGGGGAAAGTTGCAGATGCAGTATTAAAAGCTGGAGGAGAGGTTATTGGCGTGATGCCAACTCATTTACAGCAGCGGGAAATAGCACATGCCTCGTTAACAGAGCTTCATTTTGTTGAGTCTATGCATGTACGTAAAGCCAAAATGGTAGAGTTAGCAGATGCTTTTATAGCTTTACCAGGTGGTGGAGGGACAATGGATGAATATTTTGAAGTGTTTACATGGGCACAAATTGGACTACATGAAAAACCTGTAATTTTATATAATGTAAATAATTTTTATGATGCGCTTTTACAACAACTTCAGAAAATGCTGGAGGAAGGTTTTATACGAACTGAACAGAAGTCACTTGTTCATGTAGCTACTACATCGGAAGAAGTATTACATTTATTAAAAAAACATGGGTAATTTTTTGCCGACTTCATGCCACGTTTTTTATAGCTTCACTTTTCCGCTCTTCAGAATCATGAAGTAGTGCTACTTTAAAATAAATAAAAGAATCCATTTTGAAAAAAGATTGATCAAAATGGATTCTTTTCTAATGAATTTGTTAAATTTTATAAATATTTAAGCTATGTAAGATTATTTAATTTCTTTTCTATATAATCTAATTGCATAAATTGCCCCAATTAAAAATACAATGCCTTGAAGTAGTAGAAAGAACTGACGGAAGTATTCGATATTACTATCAACTAATGAAATAAAAATAGCATTCATAATAATTTGGGTAGTAAACATACATGAAATGATTTTAAGATAGATAGATAGCATTCGTTCTTTCATCGGGTTGCCCAATTTTTCTACTGAAGATGAAAAGTATAACTATAGAACCTAGTAATAGAATGGCTGTAATTCCTACAACAATATTAAAATTATCAGTACTTTCTAACATCCAATTGTTTAATAAATCAATCATTATTATCTTCCTTTCGTACATAAGAGAATATTTCACTTATATCAACCTCAAAAAAGTTGGCTATTCGATATGCTAACACTAGTGAAGGGGAATAATTATTCTTTTCCATTACAAAGATAGTTTGCTTAGAAACTCCAACAGCGTCAGCTAACTCCTTTTGGGACATTCTTCTTAACACCCTATGTTCATACACCTTATTTTTAATCGAATCACCAAATTCTCCTTTCAAAACAATCGCCTCCTATTGGTAAACTTATACTTAATATATTTATTTTTATATAAAAGTAAGTTTATATGTGCCTTACTATAAATATCATTTATACAATTTACTCCTGTAGTTAGAGAAAAAACAGGATTTTTAATTAAAAACTTTATTACAGATGATTGATCTTTTTAACAATTATTAATGCTAGTAGCGACATAAATTACGTAATTTTCTGAAATATATTGAAATAGTAGATGAGTTTTATTTACAATAATTGTGTAAAGCTTTCGTAAATTATAATAGGGGTGTTATAGATGACAAAAGTGGAAGTAAGTTTTAAGCATTTGCCAACGACTGCAGTTTCAGATGCGACAGGAGGACATACGAATTTACGCAGTGATATTAAACCGTTAGCAGATCATTATAAAATTGCTGGCCGTGCGGTAACAGTACGCTTACCAGATGGCGAAAATGGTGCAGTATTGGAAGCCATTCGAGCTACTCAAGAAGGGGATATTTTAGTAATTGACGCTAAAGGGAATACCAATCGTGCAGTTGCTGGTGATTTTGTTCTTTCATTAGCGAAGGGTATAGGTGTACAGGGCTTTGTCGTTGATGGTGTTATTCGTGATATTGCAGCTATTCGTGAACTAGACTTTCCCGTATTTTCACTTGGTACAACGGTAGCAGCTGGCAATAAAAATGGCGGTGGCCAAGTAAATGTTCCTATTGCTATTGGAGGCGTTTCTGTTCGCCCTGGTGATTATATTATTGGGGATGTGGACGGTGTCGTTGTCGTGCCACAGGAAGATGCAGAGCGTATTGTAGCAGCCGCTGAGGTAAAGCTTGAAAAAGATGACGTACGTGCTCAAGAGGCACATGCAAATGGAAAAGAATCTATTATTAATTATTTAGATAAAGTATTAAAGTATTAACTCCTTTCAGTGATCAAAAATAAAAAAACCCTCACGATGCCATCCATACTGAACTGCGCCCCAATTGTTAGACACATCTAACAATTGGAGGTGCAGTTTTTGTATGGTCAAAAAATATACTGCCAAAGATAAATTACAAGCTGT
>NZ_JBIWFC010000032.1:0-29361 GCF_044762845.1 Lysinibacillus sp. NPDC096382 | reverse complement strand
TGATCCCCGAGGAGTCGCCCAGTCTCCACTCCAATCAACTATTTACATAGTAGACGTTTTAACAAAAGTCATCCACAACTTTTGGTGATGAACCTGATCTTGGGCATTCTACTAAAATATTCACTTGACTACACACCCATTTTGGGAGGAGACTGCCCTTATCAATGATCCATTTTAAGCATTAATTTTTTCTAATAATTCTTCCACATAGTGCTGTACTGCTTGTGCTGCAATACTTCCGTCCCCTGTCGCTGTAACGATTTGACGAAGTGATTTTTCACGTACATCTCCAGCGGCGAAAATACCTGGTACTGTCGTTTCCATATTATCATTTGTCAAAATATAACCAGCATCATTTAAAATACCTAGAGACTCAAATGGTTTTGTTAACGGAAGCATACCAATGTATACGAATACGCCATCAGTAGCAAAATCAGATTCTGTACCATCTACAGTTGATTGTAATGTTACACTTCCAACTTTACCGTTAGCCTCATTAATTTCTTTCACTGTTGCATTCCAAATAAAATCAATTTTTTCATTAGCAAAGGCACGATCTTGGAGAATTTTTTGTGCACGTAATTTATCACGTCGGTGCACAATTGTTACTTTATCAGCGAAGCGAGTTAAATAAACGCCTTCTTCAACAGCAGAATCCCCGCCACCTACGACAACAAGATTTTTTTGCTTGAAGAATGCACCATCACATACTGCACAGTAGCTGACACCACGGCCTCCAAGTTCTTTTTCGCCAGGCACGCCCATTTTTTTATACTCGGCACCTGTAGAAAGAATAATTGCTCGCGTTTTATATTCTTTAGTACCTGATTTTATTGTTTTATATTCCTCACCATCAATAATTTCAGTTACGTCGCCATATGCATACTCTGCACCGAATTTCTTAGCATGATCGAACATTTTTGTAGATAGCTCAGGCCCTAGTATTGTATCAAACCCAGGATAGTTTTCTACTTCTTCTGTATTTGCCATTTGTCCGCCAGGGATCCCACGTTCAATCATTAAAGTTGAAAGGTTGGCACGTGATGTGTAAACAGCAGCAGTCATCCCAGCAGGACCTGCACCAATTATTACTACATCATAAATTTTTTCTTCTGACATAAATACTTCCCCCTAAACAGATTTTTTACTTTTTTATAATAATGTTAGTATGTTCATCGTATGTGAAAGTAAAAAGTTATTCAACTATGTTGCTCACGTCTAATTATGAGTGTCTGGTAAAAACATTAAAATCTCTTCAATATACTTCGATAAAGTTGACACTGACACTCCGTATTGTTGAGCGATTTCTTTTTTTGTAACTTTAAGCATTCGGGAAGAACGAAATAAATAATCATTTGCTCCTGCAATAGCTGCTGGATTTGTAAAACGATAATTGTTCATCAATGCTTGCTCACAAAGTACAAACCACATTTGGAACATTGGTGCAATTAATGTCGTTAACTTTTCATACTGTTCTAGTAAAATTTCTGGCACACTAACTGCTCGTATAAAGCTAGCCTCTACTTTGTTTTTCATATCAAATTGATGTCCTAATGCATAGGCGAGGAATAGCTTTTCATACGCATTAAATTGGTCAACATCTATCCATTTTGGATGCGCAATAATTTCCTGTTTATGTGCTGTACAGCTTAATAAAAACAAACCAAATATCCGTTCACTTGTATATTCGCTCTCTAGCTTTTCTACAATATAATCACGGTCATGTTCTAATGCATCAAGTGAATAATCGTTTTCTTCTTGACGCCAAGGTTCAAAGCCTTCTTTATCGGGATCTAGCTCAAGTAGCTGCTCCCATGTACTCTTTGAAATTTCTTCATGTCCTGAGAAATAAGCGGCATGTGATAACCAAAAGTAAAAGCCAGCATCGCCTACATAGCCTCTTTTCTGCATGCTACGCAACCATTTAAATGCTAAATCATATTGTCCAACGAGCGCTAATGTTGCACCCAGCTTGTAGCGATGTTCCCATAAGTATGGTTGAATTTTCACAAGTATTTCTAAAAGATCCTTTAAATCTTCTTCATTTTTTTCATAGTATGCGATAACCGTTAAATTACATAGTGCATGTAAATTCCCTTTATTTTCACGTAATACAGTGTTTAGCAGAGCTTTCGCTTGTTCTGCTTCACCTACATAAAAATAGGCAAGGGCTAAGTTATTATAAGCTGACCAAAAATCTGGTCTATCTTCAATTAAGTCTTCTAGCATTTTAATAGCTTCAGGGAAATCTCCCTTTTCCATACAACGTCTCGCCTGTTCTTGCCGATATAAATCTTCAGCTGAACCTTCAAGCTCCTCAAAATCATCCTGCTCAAAATCAACAAACTCTAATATTTCAGCAGCTTCATCTGCATAGGCACCTTCTGGCTCTATTTGTAAATATTGCTCTGCAAAGCGCTTAGCATCATGTAGGATGCCGATACATCCTGAAACCTCTGCCATGTAAAAAATAATTTCTGGATTGTCTTTATCTATTTGATAGGCACGACGAAGTAGATCATACGCTTCCTCGAAACGTTGACCCTCTAACTCTATTATCGCTAATTGTAATAAAATCATCGGATCATCAGGGCTTAAATCAACTGCTCGCTGTAAATATTTATAGGCTTTATTCATTTGTCCGCTATTCATTGCTTGAATTGATTTTTTATAATAATAGTCGCCGGTTGGAATGAACGACACTATATTCGTTTGATTCTCTTTTTGACGTTTCTTTTCCAAAATATTTCCTCCGAAACAAGAAATAAGGAACGTATTATACGTTCCTTTACACAGTAACTTCTATTATAACATACAATAAGCAATATGCCGTTATTTCTCCTCGTGACGTTTTTCTAACACATGTAACACGTCATAAATACTTACTTTTTGCTCTTGCAGTAATACTAGTAAGTGATAAATTAAATCGGCGGCCTCCCACTTCACTTCTTCTGCATCGCGATTTTTTGCACCTATGACAACTTCAGTTGCTTCTTCTCCAACTTTTTTACAAATTTTATCGATTCCTTTATCGAACAAATATGTAGTATACGTCCCTTCTGGCATTTCTTGCTCACGCTTTTCAATGACCTTTACGAGTTTAGAAATAATCTCAACAGATCCGACCTTGGCATTGTGCTGAATAATCTCCGTAAAGCAAGAAGTTGTTCCATTATGACAAGCCGGTCCAGCAGGAATTACTTCCACAATTAATGCGTCACCATCACAGTCCGCCTTGATAGATACAACTTTTTGCGTATGACCACTCGTTGCCCCTTTGTGCCAGAGCTCTTGACGTGAACGTGAGAAGAACCATGTTTCTCCCGATTCAAGCGTTTTTTCTAGAGATTCTTTATTCATATACGCTACAGTTAGTACTTCTTTTGTATTAGCATCTTGTACAACCGCAGTGACAAGACCTTTTTCATCAAATTTAATGCTGTCAATCATCTCACTGTCACTCCTTTTTCACGTAAGTATTCTTTTACTTGTGCTACGCTCGTTTCTTTATAATGGAAGATGGATGCTGCGAGTGCTGCATCTGCATCGATACCTTCAGCTAATACCTCGTAAAAATGTTCGGCATTCCCTGCACCGCCGCTTGCAATAACAGGAACTGTCACAGCCTCTCTCACAGCTTTTGTTAACGCTAAATCAAAACCGGATTTCTCACCGTCCTGATTCATACTCGTTAATAAAATTTCACCTGCACCTAAGCGAACCGCTTCCTTCGCCCATTCAGTTGCTCGCCATGTTGTTTTGTTTCGGCCCCCATGCGTATAAACCATCCACGTGGCATCTTCTTCGCTATAGCGGGCATCAATAGCTACAACAATACATTGTGCGCCAAAAAAGTCAGAACCTTCTTTAATAAGCTCTGGACGCTCTAAAGCAGAAGTATTCACTGATACTTTATCGGCACCTGCACGTAAAATTCGTTTCATATCATCTAACGTTCGAATTCCACCACCTACTGTGAATGGAATGGCTAATGTAGCTGCAGTTTGTCGTACGACATCCACCATTGTTTCACGTCCTTCATGTGATGCCGAAATATCTAGAAACACAAGCTCATCTGCCCCTTGCTCATCATAAAACTTAGCAAGTTCAACTGGGTCACCCGCATCACGTAATGACACAAACTGTACACCTTTTACAACACGTCCCTCTTTCACATCAAGACATGGAATAATGCGCTTTGTTAACATGATGCCACCCCCTTCAACCATTGCTCTAATAAATGCACACCTAGTTCACCTGACTTTTCAGGATGGAACTGCATGCCCGTAATAGAGCCATTTGCCACAATGCCAGGAACTTTAATACCATGATAATCCGCATAAGCGACAAGCTCCGTTTCATCGATATCAGTTGCATAAAATGAGTGCACAAAATAAACATGCTTTGCCGTTACTTCACCATTTACCCAAGAAGTATGCTTTGTCACTACGAGCTCATTCCATCCCATATGCGGCACTCGATACTTCTGTGCAGCTTTATCACCAGTAAATCGTTTAATGCTTCCTTTAAAAAAGCCCAGCCCCTTCGTCGGGGACACTTCTTCACTTTGCTCAAATAACAATTGCATGCCTAAGCATATTCCGAGAAGTGGTCGATTTTCTGCTTTCACCTTGTGTAAATATTGATCTAAATTCGTTTCAGCTAAACGTTTAATGGCATCTGGAAACGCTCCAACACCAGGAAGTAACAGTGCATCTGTTGCATCTAGCACTGTCTCGTTAGCCGTCACAACAACCTCACAGCCAAGTCGTTTTAATGCTTGTTCAACGCTAAATAAATTTCCCATTCCATAATCAATAACACCAATTTTCACGTTAACAGCCCCTTAGTCGATGGTACACCTTTAACACGTGGATCAATTTCCACTGCTGCGTCAATGGCACGTGCTAACGCTTTAAAAATAGCTTCGATAATATGATGTGTATTATGGCCATAAGGTACGATCACATGAACATTCATCCGTGCCTCAAGTGCAAACTTCCACAAAAATTCATGTACTAATTCAGTATCGAAGCTACCGACCTTTTCCTTCAACTGTGGCACACGATATTCTAAGTGTGGACGATTCGAGCAATCTACAACGACCTGTGCAAGTGCATCATCCATTGGCACAAATGCTGTGCCGTAACGCTTTATTCCTTTTTTATCTCCGAGCGCTTCACGAATAGCTTGGCCTAATACAATTCCTAGATCTTCTGTTGTATGATGATCGTCTATATATGTATCACCATTCGCTTCTATCGTCCCATCAAAAAGCCCATGTTTAATAAATAGGTCAAGCATGTGATCCATAAAGCCAACACCCGTTTTAATATTTGCCTTCCCTTCACCATCTAAATCGATAGCTACAGAAATTTGAGTTTCATTTGTTGTACGTTCAACTTTTGCATATCGTTTCTTTTCAGTCATTGTATTACCCCTTTTCCCAACCACGCGATTCCACTGCACGCGCATGACCCTCTAAGCCTTCCATACGTGCTAGACGTGCAATTTTCGGTGCGTTTTCTGCCCAAGTTTTTTCACTATAAAAGACGACGCTCGATTTTTTCACAAAATCATCGACGTTTAAGCCGCTTGCAAAGCGTGCAGTACTATTCGTTGGCAGCACATGATTTGTCCCTGCAAAGTAATCACCAACTGGTTCAGAGCTATAACGGCCAATGAAAATACCCCCTGCATGTCGTACTTGCTCAGCTACAGCCTCAGCATTTTTTGTGATAATTTCTAAATGCTCAGGCGCTAGCGAATTAATGGCATCTACGGCATCTACCATTGTTTCAGCCACATAAATGACACCGAAGTTTTCTATAGATGCACGTGCTACCTCTTCACGCGGTAAAATCGTTAATTGCTTCTCCACTTCATCAGCTACTTTTATAGCCAATTGTTCAGAAGTCGT
Source organism: Lysinibacillus sp. NPDC096382 (assembly GCF_044762845.1). Classification (NCBI taxonomy): domain Bacteria; kingdom Bacillati; phylum Bacillota; class Bacilli; order Caryophanales; family Bacillaceae; genus Lysinibacillus; species Lysinibacillus sp. NPDC096382. The sequence goes on along the minus strand of NZ_JBIWFC010000032.1, from coordinate 23,441 downwards.
TACTAAAATGGCACAAGCTAATTTATCGTGTTCAGCTTGTGATAAAAGATCGGCCGCGATTTCATCAGCAAATGCTGTGTCATCTGCTAACACGGCAATTTCACTTGGGCCTGCAATCATGTCAATTGCTACCTCACCAAACACTTCACGTTTTGCTAATGCTACAAAAATATTTCCTGGGCCCGTAATTTTATCAACTGGAGAAATTGTCTCTGTACCATACGCAAGAGCTGCAATCGCCTGAGCTCCACCGATTTTGTATATTTCTTCTACTCCTAAAATATGCGCTGCAGCAAGCACACCTGGAGGTAATTTTCCATCGCGACCTGCTGGTGATGTTATAACAATGCGCTGGACACCAGCAACTTGTGCAGGGATAACGTTCATCAAGACCGAAGAAGGGTATGCTGCTGTACCACCAGGAACATAAAGACCTACTGCATCGAGAGCAGTAATTCGTTGTCCAAGCCATGAACCATCTGTAAGTTCCAAGCGATAACCTGAACGTTTTTGCTGCTCGTGATAAAGGCGAATGTTTTGAGCAGCTTCTGTTAAATCAGCATAAAGCTGTTGATCAATTGTATTAGCGCCCTCTTCTAACTCTTCCTTCGTGACGCGTAAATAGTCAGGGGCAAAACCATCCCATTTTTCTGTATAAAAACGTATGGCAGCATCACCTTGTGCACGAACATCTTTCAATACTTGACGTACAACCTTTAACTGTTCTTCATTTCCAGCTTCCAGTGGTCGTTTTAAGGAAATACCTTTTTCTAGCTTTACTATTTTCATAGGATTATTCTCCTTTAAATCTAGGGATGACCTCTTCCAGACAGTAGACATTTTTATTTAACGCATTTTTTCAAACGTTTCACGAGATCGATAATACGATCGCTCTTCATGCGATAGCTTACTGGGTTGGCAATTAATCGTGATGATACGTCTGTAATAAATTCATACTTCACTAAGCCATTTTCTTTCAATGTCCGGCCCGTTGAAACAATATCAACAATTCGATCTGCCAAGCCAATCATAGGCGCCAATTCAATCGATCCATTTAGCTCAATAATTTCAACCTGCTCTCCAATACCCTTATAATATTTCATTGCAATATTAGGATATTTCGTCGCTATTCTTGGTGCAATTTCATTCATCGTCGTATCAGGTAAGCCTGCTGATGCGATATAACAAGTACTTATTTTTAAATCCAGCAATTCATGCACTTCTCGTTGCTGTTCTAACAAAACATCCTTCCCGGCAATACCAATGTCAGCTACACCGTGCTCAACATAAACAGGAACATCCATCGGCTTTGCTAATATAAAACGTATTTTCTCTTCTGGAATCTCAAGCATTAATTTACGAGACATTTCGACTTCTTCTGGTAAATTAAAGCCAGCTTCTAATAGCATCTGATATGCCTCGTCAAAAATGCGTCCCTTCGGCATCGCAATCGTTAATTCATTCACCGTCAACGTCCTCCTGTCCCACCACAACTACTTCTGTAAAGTGTGCTAAAAAAGCTTCTTCATCGACAAGGCTACTCCTTAACTGTAAGGTAACCTGCTTACCGGGTACACGTAGCGTCTGTACCTTGGTAAGAGCCGCTTCAAATTGTTCTTCCTCAAATAGCACGACTGTAGCTTCTTGTCGTTCATCAGATTGCGCATCAATTGTTTCTAATAGGCGGTCAACACGAATACTAAATCCTGTAGCACCTACTTTTGAGCCAAATACCTCCAGCAATCCGTCATAGCGTCCCCCATTGCCTAATGGAAAACCACTGCCGGTTGCAAACACTTCAAATAACATGCCTGTGTAATAACTCATGTGACTAGAAAGTGTAAAATCAAAGGCTACATAATCCGCTAAGTTTGCCATTTCAAGTAGCTTAGCGAGCTGTTGCATATATTCTAATGCATCATTTTTTCGCACATATTTTTCAATATCTTGAATTTCTTTCAAATGCATTGCTTCTTCAATAAATTGCAATAATGCATCGGATTTTGTTTGAGGTAAATTAAATGATTCTACTGCGTCTTCAAACCCTACGTAATTGCGCTGTACAAGTAGCGTCCGAAGTATATTTTGTTGTTCAATACTTTCTGTATAATCTTGTAAAATGCAATTTAATATACCTGCATGTCCGATCGTCACTTTAAATGTCGTTAATCCTAATTGCTTTAATAACTCCATTGCTGTCACAATAACCTCAGCATCGGCATATACGGAATTGTCTCCAATTAACTCAATCCCCATCTGATCAAATTCTGCTGGGCGTCCACCTTCCGCTTCCTGTGCGCGAAAGACACTAGCAAAATAAGCAAGGCGTAAGGGAATCATCTCTTTTAATAATTTTGATGTTGCTACTCGTGCAATCGGTGTTGTCATATCAGGTCGTAGTACTAACGTGTTGCCCTGGCCATCTACTAATTTAAATAATTGCGCATTGGCTATCGCTGATGCTTTGCCGACTGTATCAAAATACTCTACTGCAGGTGTTTTAATAAATTCATAGCCTCTTCTGCATAAAAACTCTCGCCCTGTATTTCTTACAGCCTCTACCTTTTCAAAAATTTGCGGAAATGTATCGCGCATTCCAAGTGGTTTTTCAAACATTTTAATCGACGACAATTTTGACACTTCCTCACGTTTCACTTTAACTCACTAGAGTATTAGAGAATTAGATTATGAAAGAATTCTAACTTATTTCTTCTTGCTAGTCAATGCAACTCCGTTTGAATTATCAAATAATTTCAATACTGATTATTCTGTTAATTATACTCGAAAATAAATAAATTGAAACGTATTCAGCAGAGCAAGTTTTTCTCTCTTTAAACTTGTAAACCTTTAGACAAAAAATCTTTTTTGCTCTTCGGGAGGTGGATGTTGATAAAATTTAGAAGTTGGGCAATAAAACTAAAAAGTTGGTATAAACGTTGAAATAAATACAGGGAGTGGCGAGTATGATACCCTCGTTCGGTTAGCCAGCCATTGATATAACTGGGTTCTAGGCTAGCGAATCATGCGAGTAAAGGCTCCGTGTCAAGTTGTAATTATTCACGCACTTGTATAGAAACGTAGTTAGTCAGCGAAAGTAGACATGATTAGACTAGCAAAAATGTACATTGGTATTTTTATGGTAGGTTGATTTGAGTGAACTTAACGACATAATAAAGTAAAAGACGGATGTCGATAAAATTTAGAAGTTGAGTGATAAAACGTGAAAGTTAGTCGATAAAATTCAAAAGTTGGGTGATAAATTCTAAAAGTGTTCCGATAAACTAAAAGGACGCCCTCAGGAAGCTTTGCTCTGTGCGAAAGCGAAGCGGCAGCGATAAAGCGCCCAGTCGGAACGGAAATTCAACCCCTCTTTTTGCCGGAGAGTCCTACTTAAATTTCATTATTACAATTGTTTTCAACAAAAAAACTGTGCACAGTAAAGCATGCACAGTTTAGATGTTATTATTTTTTCGGCGTGCACCATTCCACTACTTCATTGCGTTTGCGCTCCGCCATTTGTTCAGCTGTATAAATTATTTGCATAGGATTACCGCCTGCTAGACAGCCAGCTGGCACATCCTTATGCACAAGGGTTGCAGCTGACACAATCGCACCGTCACCTATCGTAACACCTGGTAGTATCGTTGAATTGGCGCCAACCATCACTTCATTGCCAATATGAACATCTCCAAGGCGATATTCCTCTATTAAATATTCATGCGCCAAAATAGTCGTACTGAAGCCTATAACGGTATTATCACCGATATGAATACGTTCTGGAAACATTGTATCTGGCATCACCATTAAAGCTATGGAAGTTTGGTCACCAATCTCCATCTTTAAAAAAGATCGATACAGCCAGTTTTTCACACGTAAAAATGGTGTGAAGCGTCCAATTTGAATGACAACGAAACACTTCATCACTTTCCAAAAGGACACCGTATCATAAATATTCCAAAGCGAGTTTGCTCCTTCGACACGGTAGCGTTCTGTTTTACGTGCCATTTACTTACCCCGCTTTCACAATTTCAAATAAATCCGTCATATGATGCAACATATATTCCGGCTTGAATTGCTGTAAGTATTCCTCACCTTTAAAAGCCCATGCGACACCAGCTGCTCTAACTCCAGCGTTATGCCCGGCCACAATATCATGAGAATTGTCGCCAATCATAATGGCATCTTCCTTGTTTATACCAAGACGTTCAAGCGCAAGCAAAACTGGTTCTGGGTCAGGCTTTACATTTTTCACATCATCCGTGCCAATACGGATGTCAAATAAATGACTTGCACCTAGTACAGATAGACCCCGATCTATCATCTTATTACGTTTTGTAGATACAATCGCTAACTTGATGCCCATAGCCTTTAATTGCTCTAAAGTAGATACAACTTCAGGATATTGAGTGACAAGCTCATCGTGATGTAATTCATTATATTCACGATATTTAGTAATCATTGCTTCCTCTTCACCAGGAGCAATGTCAGAAAATGTCTGTTTCAAGGATGGCCCGAGGAATTTCAGGCAATCTTTTGGCGAATATTGCCCGGGAAATCGCTCGTTTAAAACATGCATAAATGTTTGAATGATTAAATCATTTGTATTTAGTAATGTACCATCAAAATCAAATAGTAATGCCTTTACAGTCATGCTTTGCACCCCTTATTTATGATCTAAATACTTTACTGCAGGTTTTACTTTTATACGACGGTAAATAATCGCGCCAAGCCCTACTACAATACCTATGATTGAAACAATCTGAGCAGAGCGTAAATCTCCTACTAAATATAGACTATCTGTACGCATGCCTTCTATATAGAAGCGACCGATTGAATACCAAATTAAATAGCCGAAGAATATTTCACCACGATTTAAATTTACTTTGCGTAAAACTAATAAAATAATGAGCCCAATAAAGTTCCAGACGGATTCATATAAAAAAGTAGGATGTACATATGTCCCTAATTCTTCAACATACATTTGATTAATAATCCAATCCGGTAGCATTAGATGTTCTAAAAATCCACGTGATACTGGACCACCATAAGCTTCCTGGTTCATAAAATTTCCCCATCGGCCAATTATTTGCCCAATTAAAATACTCGGTGCCGCAATATCCGCTACTTGTAAAAAGCTAATATTTCTTCTACGAGTGAATATGTAAGCTGTCAAAAAGGCACCAATAAGAGCACCGTGAATAGCGATACCACCATTCCAAATTTCAATAATTTTCCCAGGGTTTTCACTATAATAATCCCAACGCATCGTAACATAGTAAATACGTGCACAAATTATGGATATAGGAACAGCCCATAGTAATAAGTCCGCAAGAAAATCCTCGGGTAAGCCTCTCTTCACAGCCTCTCTTTGTCCTACAATATAAGCTAAAATAATACCCGATACGATTAGTAACCCATACCAACGAACAGGGATAGGTCCTAAATGGAAAGCAATCGGATTAATTTCTAATAATAACAAGTCCATCTTATACTCCTCTCAATTCATTACATTTGCAAAAAAATTCTAATGCCTCGGCATAATTGCGTCCGGAATCGACTTTGTGCTTGTACAAAGAACTTTCCGATTTCCGTGACATCCGCCGGAGGCTTAGGCCAACACGATGTTGGTCACTTAGGCGTTTTCACAGGATGTGAAGTTCGTTCCTCTATTTCAGCATGATATTTGTACACCCACTGAAAAGTAACTCGTATTCATCTCACTACCTATAAGGTCGAAAACTTCTGTACCTGTCGCTGCGCTTTCGGTACAAAAAACACTCGCTGGAAAAAGTTAAAAACGATTAGTCGTCCAATTCATCTGTTGATGAGATTACTTCATCTAATCGTCTAGAAAACTCCTCGGCTGCATTAACACCCATCTTTTTCAAACGATAGTTCATTGCTGCTACTTCAATAATAACAGACACGTTACGCCCAGGTCTTACAGGAATCGTTAACTTTGTTAATTCCGTATCAATGATTTTCATTTTTTCTTCCTCTAAACCTAGACGATCATATACTTTTTCTGGATCCCATATTTCTAATTCGATAACTAATGTGATACGTTTGTACGGTCGTACCGCACTTGCTCCAAAGAGTGTCATAATATCGATAATACCAATGCCTCGAATTTCGAGTAAATGTTCTAAAAGAGGAGGTGGACTCCCAATTAAAAAATTCTCTGATTCCTGACGGATCTCTACACAATCATCAGCTACTAAACGGTGCCCCTTCTTGACAAGCTCCAGTGCTGTTTCACTTTTCCCTACACCACTTTTTCCGATAATTAGCACACCGATGCCGTATATATCAACTAAAACTCCGTGAGCAGCAGTCATTGGTGCTAAGCGACCTTCTAAATAGTTAGTTAGCCTACTCGAAAATTTCGTTGTTGTCATATGCGTTTTAAATACAGGTACATGTTTTTCATTAGACGCCTGTATAAGTTCCTTAGGTACCTCTAAATCACGAGAAATAATAATAGCTGGTGTATCCTGCGAGCACAATAAACGCATGCGCTCCAGTTTCACATCTGAAGGCAGCATTTCAAAAAAGGATAGTTCTGTTTTTCCTAGCAATTGCACTCGATTGGCAGGATAATGCGTAAAATAGCCCGCCATCTCGAGCCCAGGTCTTGAAATATCACTAGTAACAATCGTTCTTCCTATTCCTTCCTCACCAGCTAATAGTTCTAACTTAAATTTCTCCATAACGTCTCTTGTTAATACTACGACCAATGTTTAGTAGCCTCCATTCAAAGGAATTGAATATGTTTTGTCCTAAGTTAACTAGCAATCAGCCTAATGATTGCAGTTTCACCTTATTTTAGCATGTCTATGTATAAAAGAAATGTATTTACACTCTGTCTGCCCTGACTAAAAAATCTACAAAATATAAAAAACTAGCGGTTCTCCAGCCCGCTAGTTTCATTTTGTTTTATTTTTGAGTAGCTAACCATTTGGCAACTGCTTCTGCATCCGCACCTTTAATAACACCAGGAGGCATTGTACCTTTACCATTTTCAATAACATTTAAAATTTCTTTTTCTGTTAAGCGAGAGCCTACATCGCTAATTTTTGGTGCATTATTTTGGCCTTGTAGCTCGCTACCATGGCAAGCGATACAAGATTTCATAGCAATTGTTTCGCCATTTGGAGTAGCAGTTTTTGAACCTTCAGTTGAAGTTGTTTTACCTCCGCCACAAGCAGCTAAGAAGATTGCTGAACCAATCGCTAAAGTTAACATTGCCTTTTTCATTAGGGCCCCTCCTAAAAGTAAATAAGTATCTTTCCCCGACATTATACCAAAATTATGCACGTTTGAAACCTTCTCCTAACACCTCATAAGCATCAGAAACGATAACAAACGCTGATGGGTCAACGTTTTTAATGAGTTGTTTCAGCTTTGTGAATTCTGTTTGGTAAACAACAACCATGAGCACTGGTCGTGCTTCCCTTGTATAGCCACCTATAGCAGGCAACTTTGTCACTCCCCGATCAATCTCGGCATAAATGGCATCACGTACTTCATCTTGTTTCATCGTAATAATATAAACCATTTTAGACTGACTTAAGCCGAGCTGAATAATATCAATCGTTTTTGTAGTGACATAAAGTCCAATCAGGGCATACAAACCTTTCTCTAAGTCAAAAACAATTGCTGCACTAATCGCGATAATCCCATCAATTAAAAGTACACTTGTACCAAGCGATATGCCGGTATACTTTGTAATTATTTGTGCTAGTAAATCAGTGCCACCAGTAGAAGCATTCCCCTTAAAGACAAGTCCTATTCCTAAACCGACCACAATACCCCCAAAAAGTGCGCCGAGTAGAGGATTATCCGTCCATGGTCCCCAACTGTTCGTTAGTAATACAATAAACGGTAATGTTATTGTTCCAATAAACGATTTGATTCCAAATTTTTTCCCAAGTACTACTACACCTGCTATAAATAATGGAATATTGAATGCATATTGTATAAAGCCTGGATTCCAACCAAATAAACCGTGTAAAATTGTACTAATCCCACTTACTCCGCCAGAAGCTACTTGATTTGGCAGTAAAAATACATTGAAGCCAATAGCAATAATTGCTGCTCCCACTATAACGTACATATACTCTACAATGCTTTCCCTTACACCACGAATTTGACTCATTTCCCCACCCACTTCAACTATCAGAATCTTTTAAATACGAGATGATTATAGCAAATAGTATTCGCATTGAGAACTTCGTCTTGATGAAGGAAACATGTAATTTTATATTTTAGTTCATCACCATAACGTGTGGTTGATTTCCGTTCCGACAGGGCAATTCGCTGCTGACGCGCAGAGCAAAGCTTCCTGGGGGTGTCTAATGCGCCGCTCCACTCGCGGTGTGATCTGACCCCAAGAAATCGCCCAGTCTCTACTCCAATCAACTATACACATGGCATAAGTTTTAACAAAATGAGCCCAATAATGTATAAAACATAAAAAATAAGCTACCTTAAATAGAATTTTAAGATAGCTTATTTTTGACTTTTCACTAAAATATATACTTAACTGCAAATCCGACTACAGGACATTGAAGATAACAAATCCTTGTTTTATAAAGATTTTTCTGCCCACTCCATTGCTTCATTGTATAAAAGATCAATATTTGTGAAATTCATATTGAGCTGAGGAGCTAAATTTTCTAAAGTAGACCAATCTAACTTACCTAACGCTATACTGAATTCCAGATAAGGTGTCATTTCAGTTTGATTACCTAAAATCGTTTCTGTTATTTCTTCTGAAAAAGGTAACTGCTGTAAAATAACATTCAGCGGTCTTTGCAACAAAGTGTCTATCAACGAAAACATCCCGACTAAAAAATATTCAGAGAAGTTTTTCTTATAGGAAAGCTTGGCTAATTTCTCACAAACTTTTGCTCTAAATAAAGAAGTACGCATGACTTCTTTAAAAAGATCATTTTCAGCATTTCTATCAATTTCTCGCATTGCCAATAAATAAATCCACTTTTGTAAATTTGAAACGCCGAGTAATATAATTGCTTGTTTTATCGAACGTACCTTGGATTTAGACCGTAGCTCTGAGTTATTAACCATTTGCAATAATTTATACGTTAAAGAAATATCACGCTCGATATTATCAGCTAATAATTGTATATTCGGTTCCTCTTCTTTTAATAGCGTAATAATATATAAATATTGAATAGTATTAGCAGGTATATCGGTAGCTGTAATGATTTGAGGTTGTTCAAAAAAATAGCCTTGAAATAATTCATAGCCAGAATGCTTTGCCACTTCAAATTGATTACGTGTTTCAACCTTCTCAGCCAGTAATTTTATGTGAGGGAAATTTTCTTTCACTTTATTTTCAATTTCCATGCGCTCCAATAACGGTGATACTAAAAAATCAACTTTTATAAAATCGATATAAGGAAATAACTCATCATAAACTTGTACCTTATCATCCAAAATAAAATCATCTAATGCAATATTAAACCCATATGATTTTAGCTCACTAACTCTCTCGACTAACTGAGTTGTAATAGGGACATTCTCTAAAATCTCAATAACAACTTGCGATGGATTTAAAAATTCATTTAAGGAACTCATAAGTAAGTTTTCTGTAAAATTAACAAAACTAGGTTTACCTTTTGTTACCTCTTCAATGCCAATTGAAAGAAATGAGTTTACTAGTACATCGATTGTTGCAGCATCTGGATCGACTATCGGAAAAGCATTTACGTTTTTGCTACGATATAATAATTCATACGCAACGACTTGTTCATGAAGGTTAAAAATAGGCTGTCTGCCGATAAATACTTCCATTTCGTCGCCCCCCATTTCTCCATATTCTAGTAATAAATATTATAGCATCTTTCATTACTCTCTGCTTATCATTCAAGTAACTGTCTAAAAGTCGCCTAACATTAATTAACATTCTATACAAGAAAATATTTTATCACTTTTATGACGCTATCCGAAGGACACTTCACTCAAATGCTTTAATCCCAACTTTCGGTGATTAACCCCTAAAAATCATTACCTAAAACTCCAAACTACTCATATTTCATGTATTCCTTTTCCAGAGAGATCTTTTTCAATTTCACTTAATCCTCCCTAAATATTTTTGTCAAAAATTTCATTTCATATTGACATTTTCCAGTTTTCAATATAAAGTACATTACAACACTAATGCACTATGTTACATAGGAATGAAAGGGGGTTTTTCGATGCACGTTCATCTAGATGGTACAACACCGATTTATATTCAAATTGCTGAATGGCTACAGCACGAAATCATCGCCGATCGATTACAGACAGACGCGAAGGTCTATTCACAATACCAGCTAGCTGAATTATTCAATATAAATCCTGCTACAGCTGGTAAAGGGCTGACAATTTTACTTGAAGAGCAACTTTTATATAAAAAACGGGGGTTAGGTATGTTTGTCGCTACAGATGCAAAGGAACGAATTTTATTGAAACGTCGAAACGAAATATTGACGAAAATGGCACAAGAGATCGTATTAGAGGCAAAACGTTTACTTGTATCTGATGAAGAATTGCTAGTGCTTATTCGAAAAACACAGGAGGGATTGGAATGAATATTATTCAATGTGAGGAGCTATCTAAAAGCTTTGGACGCCGTATTGCACTACAGCGCGTAACCTGCGCTATTGATGCAGAGAAAATTATCGGCATTATTGGTCGCAACGGTGCTGGTAAGTCGACATTACTTAATATTTTTGCTGGCTATCTAAAGCCTACAACTGGATCATGCAAAGTGTTTAATGAAAATCCCTTTAATAATATTCAAATTGCTGCCAATATGATTTTTATCGATGATCAATTAAGCTTCTCTGATTACTTGTCACTCGAAGATATTCTAAAGATGGGCGCTGATTTTTATCCTAATTGGCAAAATGAGTTAGCTTATCGCATGCTCGATTATGCAGGTATAGATCTCACAGCAAAGCATCAGCAATTGTCTAAAGGTCAATTAGCAACCTTTAACCTTGTCTACGGATTAGTAAGCCGCTGTGCACTGACTATTTTAGACGAACCGATGAATGGCATGGACGAAGTGATTCGTACAGATTTTTACAGAGCGATTTTAAAGGAATACCTAGCCTTTCCACGAACATTTTTAATTACTAGTCACCATTTGCAAGAGATGGAATCTATTTTAGAAGAAATTATATTAATAGATGAAGGCTCTGTCATTGCCCACGCACCATTGGATGAATTTAAGGAACAGCTTATATCACTTAGTGGACCAAGCGATGCACTTGCAGATCTGCTCTCTGAGACGGGAGTATACGCTCAAAAGATTATGGCAGGGATGACCTCAGCAATAATAGATGCTAGTAATCCATTCGTCTCAGAAGAAATACTTCGAGCAAAAGGCATCACGGTATCATCCCTTACAGCAAGTGAAGTGTGCAAGTATTTAACAAGTAAAAAAGGAAGTGATATTGATGCAATCTTTGACTAATACTTCACTGAAAACCATTGTTAAAAAACAAGTGAAATGGAAAGCAAAATTATATATTTCTGCCCTTAGTTCCTTAGTTATTGTACAAATCATTTTTGGGCTTTTAACATCTAGCTCGGGGAGTGGGTCTTCTGGTCATGGAGGAGAAAATTTAACTGTTCATTTCTCTAATTACTCACTCGATACATTTCTTATTGTTACAGCAATTTGGGCATTTATTGTAGCACTTCTCTTTACAACAAAAGCGTATCGTATTGATGACTTATCCATTATTTCTAGTCGAACATCTAGCGCTATTGCCAATATATTTGTCATGATTATTTACAGTTTTATTGCGGTCATCATTATGATTTCTACTTACTATTTACAAGTATTCGGAATTTTATTAGTGGGGAAAAAATCCTTTATAATAGAAGATCTATTTATTTCACCATCAATATTACTATTATGTTTCAGTAGCCTCTGTTTATTTGGCGCAATCGGCTTACTATTAGGCACCAGCTTCAAGGGGCCAGTAGTGATAAAAATACTTGTATCTACTTTTCTGCTGCTTGGCTTTATATTATTTTTTATGTCACCAGAGTTGATAAATCTTAGGTCATTAATAATGTTATCCAATCTTATGATTAGTGTTCTTTATTTGCTTATGGCTCTACTATGCTTTAGCCTCTCTATTTGGATTGCTGATAAATCGGAGGTGACTCGCAAATGACGGCGACTACACTATTCTTTTTTACTACAATACTACTGGTAATTGCTATTTATATACTACTAAGTAAATTAGGGAAAAAAGCTAAAAATATTTGGACCCCTAAGCGTATTATAATTGGCATTACTAGCTATATCGTACTTGGACTTACTGCCTTCATTTATATTAGTTTTTTTTCAGAATCAAAAATACCAATACTTTCTCCTTCTGAAATTAAACAAGTTGAGAAAAAATCAGATCAAATACAAAAGTACGATCAAGAAAACGATTCTTCTTATTTAACGGAGGAATACAAAAAGAAAACGTGGGAGCTAAGATATAAAGGAGATACATTACCTGTTGTTGTAAATGAAGGTGACAGTGGTTCAAGCGTTACTATTCGAGTGCGCTATAATGACAATATGGAATCTGGAAAAGCTCTTGTTACCTATTATCAACTTCCTGTCATTATAGAAGGTATTGATCTTTCAGACGAAGTACCGTTACCTAACATATACGTGGCACAAAACCAGCTATTTATTGAATCTCTCTCTAGACAACAAGTAAATTATTTTCGTATAAAAGCAACATTAGGTATTTTAGATATGAATCGTGAGCTAGAACGTGAATCATATGTAATGAGCTATTCCAATCCAAATGTCATCGTTATCGACATTCCACGAAGTACAGTTCTGGAAGACTCCCAAGGTCTTTTTTAGATAGTAAAAAACAAGGACAGTCCGCAGTGATTTTTTTCACCTTTAGACTGTCCTTGTTTTATTTTCTACTTGTTTTTGATTTAATAGCACCAATAACGGCTGGTACAACTGAAATTAAGATAATTAATATAAGAACCGTTGAGAAGTTATCTTTAATAATTGGAATATTACCAAAGAAATAACCTAGTAATGTACAGCTGAATACCCATAACACAGCACCTAAAATATTATACATAATGAAGTAGCCATACTTCATTTTACTAGCCCCTGCAACAAATGGTATGAATGTACGGATAAAAGGCATAAAACGCGCGATGACAATCGTTTTTCCACCGTGTTTATTAAAGAACTTTTCTGCTGCTTCCATACGTTCTTTTTTTACGACTCTACCAAGGAAGCTCTTTTGTGGAATGGATGTCCCTACTTTATGACCAATATGATAGTTCATCGTATCCCCTAAAATGGCAGCCGCTAAAAACACAGGAATTAATATCCACATATTAAATGCGCCCATTGCTGCTGCTAATGTTCCACTTGCAAAAAGCAATGAATCACCTGGCAGGAATGGGAAAATTACGACACCTGTTTCAACAAAAACAATTGCAAATAGAACGAAATAACTCAAATTACCAAACTTACGAATGATCTCCTCTAAATGCACATCAATATGCATAATAAAACTAATTAACTCCTTGATGAGTTCTATCATTTTTCCGTATGCTCTCTTTCAATTAAATTTTCTAAAGGCTTTGACGTAGCTAGACACCAAAGGTTCCATTCTTCTTTACAGTTATTGATGTTACTTCTCCCTCACTATATGACAAGCCTTTAAAAAGTATGTAGATTTCACAAGTTTGATTTTATCACTTACAGACATATACACTCAACTTATTTAAATAAGTGGCCACGCTTTTTTACATTGCTGTAATATTGGCCTAAAGTGAAGGTTCAATCAGTGGGTGTTCCGCGTCCCTCACTAGAGGAACACTAGCTAATATCTCACATTCTATGCAAACGTTTATGTGCTAACGCGCTTTCTCACAGAATACATTTGTAGCCCCTAATCAATTGAACTTTAGGGGCAGTTGATCTCCCACCTTCTCTTAAATTTTGAAATGGGAATGTGACTGTTCATTTATGCGGAATAAATCAGATGATACTTACAATTCCATTTCGTATGGGCTAAACTTTTATTATCCATTTGGGTACCCCTTTCGCATGAAGTCGGTTGACCAGACCACCTTCATTGTATGATTGGGTTTTTTTTCTTGTCCATAGCTAAAAGCTTTCCGGAACCCCTCGCATAGCAAGGGGTTTTCAAAGAATACAAAAAAAGCTACTATTTTTTTCAATAGTAGCTACTGTTTCTTATACTTTTTCTTTTAATGTACGACGCAAAATTTTTCCTGTCGTATTTTTCGGTAATTCATCCATAATCTCAATTACTTTAGGAACCTTGTATTTCACCATATGCTTTGCACAGTATGCTAGAAGGTCTTCTGTCGAAGTTGCTTCTGCATCTTTTAAGACAACATATGCATGTACAGCTTCACCTAAGTTAGGGTCTGGGTAACCTACAACTGCCGCTTCAACAATATTATTATGAGCAAAGAGTACTTCTTCAACCTCTCTTGGATAGACATTAAATCCACCTACAATAATCATATCTTTTTTACGGTCAACGATGTAGAAATAACCTTCTTCGTCAACTCTAGCTAAGTCCCCTGTATATAACCAGCCATCTCGTATAGTCATCGCTGTTTCTTCGGGTAATTTATAATAGCCCTTCATAACGTTAGGCCCTCGTACAATTAGCTCCCCTACTTCTCCAACGGGCACTTCCTGACCGTTAACATCCACCACCTTATTTTCAACATTGGAAATGGATGTCCCAATAGAACCTGCCTTACGCTCACGATCCAAAGGGTTAAAGCACGTTACTGGTGAAGCTTCTGATAGGCCAAAGCCCTCTGATACACGCACATTAAATTTCTTCTCGAAATTATGTAATAGTGCTACCGGTAAAGACGCGCCACCTGAAATCGCTAAACGTATTGTAGAAAAATCTTCAGGGTTGCTTTCAGGTAATTGATACAAGAAGTTATACATAGTTGGCACACCAGCGAAGACTGTTGCCTTTTGTTCCTTCGTTAATTTAAAGATTTCAGTTGGACTAAAACGTGGTACAAGTAAAATCGTTGCTCCACTCAATAAAGGTGCATTGGCGACGACAGTTAATGCAAATACATGGAAAACTGGTAACGTGGCAATAACACGATCATCTGCTTTATAGTCTAAATAATGCGCAACATCCCGTGCATTTGAATAGATATTTCTATGAGTCAGCATTGCACCCTTCGGAGTACCTGTCGTTCCTGAAGTATATAAAATAATTGCATTATCATCGTCAGCTACTTCTACTGGTTGGAAAGAGTCCGATGCACTAGCAATCACTTGTGAAAATAAATGAATTTTTGCCTTTGCTTCTTCGGATAAAGTCATTACTTTTTCAGCAACATTCTCTGTTGTTTCACAAACAACAAATGTTTTTACTTTTGGAAAAGCATGTACACCCATTTCTACTAATGGAAGAAGTGCATCTAGTGCAATAACAGCTTTTACATCACCATTATGCAAAATATACGAAATTTCATCCGGTGTATAGATTGGATTAATCGGAATTGCCGTTGCTCCTAAACGCATTGTTGCATATAACGCAATTAAATAATGTGGTGTATTGCCGAGTAAACACGCCACATGGTCCCCTTTTTCTACCCCTAAATCTTGTAACCCCTTTGCAAAGCGACCTACCGTGTGTTCAAATTCACCGTACGTCGTATCTTTCCCCATAAAATGATACGCAATTTTATCCGGTTGCTCTAATGCTTGTTGACGAACACTTGAAACTAAATTCAATTACACCATCCCCTTATCGTATCAATTTCGCCTTGGCGTAATTGAGGTCAGGATTTTAAATTGTGCCCAGGCCTGCACGAGGGCCGACACGATGTCGGTCATTTCGGTAATGCCACAAGGACGTGGCGTTATTACCGATACAGGTCAGTTAGCCGTTTTCGCAGGATGCGAAGGTTTTAGGCTAACATCCTTTAAGCATTCCTTTGTAAATCCGTGACATCCGCCGGAGGCTTTACCTTCATTCAGTAGATGTATGGACATCCCTTAAAATGGAATCACACCCGAATCCATCACACCACCTCAGAGGTGGGAGTCTGCTACTGAATGAAGATAAAATGAATCATTATTCAGTAATATTATATAAGAAACACATCTAAAAGACAACGAAACTTTTTATTTCATGTCATAAATTACGTCAAATAATTCATTTTTTTCTCCATTGCACATTTTGATTACGAACGAATATGCGAGATGTATCGCCAACGAATCAAATAAAAATAGACTATTTGTATTAAAACAAAAAATCCAAAAGCAAAGACAACTTCTTTGACAATGGAAATATTAGCAATATCCTTCAAGATACCTTGAACCATAAGAAAAGCAAAGGCACTATGCATCATTGCAACACCCCATGGCAAGAAAAATTGTGGGAACAAATGACGATTCACAAGCTTTTTGAGCTCTGTATCTGTTAAGCCCATTCGCTTTAAGACATCGAATTTACGCTTTTCTCTTTCAAGAGAAGTATGCAGTTTAAAGTAAACGAAGCTACCTGCTGCTAATAAAAATACCGTTGCTACTAAAACCCCTACTAATGTGAATAATGAGTAAGTAGCTAATATATAAGAATAATTTAACCCTGCATTTTCAAAGTAAAATGGGCTGAATCTATCCTTCTTATAAAAATATTGAGAGGCTTTTAGCTCCTCTATGTCCTTGCCGATCTCTTTCGTTGCCACCCACTGAGGGATATAGAAGGTAAATAAATGATAGATTGGCTGCACAACGTTTTTATCAGCAATCGGCTTTCTAAGCTTTCTAAAATCCTCATCACTTATCACTATAGAATTCACACTAACAATAGACCCTGGGAATACTATTTTAGGATATACGCTATCAATTGTTATCGGGATAGAATTTTCCTCTAATACAGTATGCACAACTTTATTTTTTAGTCTTTTTAGAGAATCTTCCGAGTATGGTATAAACACTGCCTCCCCTGAAGCCAAATCAAGTAAAGGGTAACTATAGGAAGAAAGCAATACATTCATATCCGATTCCCTAAAAACTTCAACCTCATTGTGAGTATATGAAGATGTTTGCTTGATGACAACAAAGCGCGATAAATGATAGGACAAACCCTTCTCCTCTAATTGAATTCGTAAAGAGGCGATATGATTTCGCTCATAGGGATTGTCGACATCCCCCTTATAGACAAGCCCTAATGGATTTAAACGATCATATTGTATTGTATAGGATGACATCGTCGCTAATACACCGACCGATAAAAAGGCCATTGTTGACACCATCGTTACTACAAAAAACATTTTCACATTGTCCATCATAATATGCGTTTGCTCAGCTAATGAAAGAAGTCGATAGCGTTGCCAATGAAATTTACGTTTGCCCCGTGCTTTATCTAAAAAGCAAGGTAAAGAATCACTGAAAAAATAATATGTTCCAAAGGTCGCTAAAAACGGGATTATTAATGTTAAACCAATCCAAGATGTATTCGATACGATAAACGTTAGTACATATGCTGATAAAATAAGGGTAATACCAAATACTGCACGAATTTTAGAATAGGTTGAAACACTATTTAAATAGTCATTCCCCTTCAGGAGATCGCGTAATTTTCTTTCACGTGTAAAATACACACTAATAAAGGAAATCACTACAAAAGCACTTGTGAAGACACCAATCGTTAGTAAAAATGGCTGCCATGAAACATATAAGGGTAAACTATCTAAATGTAAAATTTCTCGAACAATCATGAAAAAGAATTTCGAAAATGAGAAACCAAATATAATCCCAACAAAAATAGAACCTGATCCAATAATCATTGTCTCCAAAAAGACAAGCCTATTCATCTGGCGTTTTTCCATTCCTAAATGTAATAAAATTGCAAACTCATGTGATCTAGCCTCTAAAAAAGCACTCATCGAATAATATAAAAAGAATAAGGTAAAAAGGACGAGTACGGTTTCCGCACCTACCATTCCAATTAACGATGCTTCTCCTAAAATCCCTTGTTCAATATCCGGATGAAACATGAGCATTGAATAGATGAAAAACACAGCCACAGAAAAAAAGCTTGCCATGAAAAAGGCACCGTATATACGGCTGTTCCGTACGACATTACGGTAAGCGAATTGTCGAAAGGTCACCTACTTGTCCTCCTCCTAGTAAGCTCAAAACATTTAATATTCGTTGGAAAAACATTTGACGACGATCATCTTTGTAAATTTCATTGAAAAATTCACCATCTTTAATAAATAACACGCGATCGCAGTAACTAGCTGCAATTGGATCATGTGTTACCATTACAATCGTTGTTCGTTTTTCCTGATTAATTTTTGTTAAAAGTTCAAGTACATCACGTGAAGAATTCGAATCCAAATTTCCTGTTGGCTCATCTGCTAAAATGAGACTTGGATTATGAATAAGTGCCCGCCCAATGGCAGTTCTTTGTGCTTGTCCACCTGATATTTCATTTGGGCGTTTATGCAAGAACGAAGTTAAATCGAGCTTTTCCACAATGCTTGCAAGACGCTCCTCCATTACTTCTAATGGCTGTTGATCTAATGTAAGTGGCAGCACAATATTCTCTTCCACTGTCAGCATATGCAAAAGATTAAAATCCTGAAAAACAAAACCAAGCTGTCTTCTTCTAAAGTAAGCTAGCTCAGTTGCTTTCAGCGTATGAGGATTCATGCCATCTAAAATGATTTCTCCACTCGTTGGTTCATCAATCGTAGAAATGATATTCAATAATGTTGTTTTTCCACTTCCTGATGGACCCATGACTGCTAAAAACTCACCTTCCTCAACATCAAAGCTTAGTTGATTTAACGCACGATGAGTTACTTTGCCTTCATACACCTTTGTCACGTCTTTTATTTGTAAAATAGGCATACCTTGTTCACCTTATTTCTTGTTTAATTCCATAGATTCTGGTAACAGCCATTGCAATACTACCTCAAAGCCAATTTGAAAATGCGGCCCTGTTAATGATTCAGCTAACTGATTACCATCCTCCTCCACTAGACTAAAGCAATGCGACCCAACAATTACATCCCAGGCATCCATTTCGCCTTCCATGATTTCTCCACAAATCGTATAATGCCCACTGTACATCACTTGCTCACCTTCTACTGGAAAAGCGTTAAGTAAAGTTGGTTTATGTAAGTCTAGCCCAAGCTTATTCGAAAAATGCATTACTTCTTCATTAAACAAAAGACTAGCTTTACGGAAATTTTCACAGGATAAACAATCACAAACATCGTTTTGCGATTCGTATAATGTCTCTGTTTTTTCTGTCTCTACATGTAAAACCCATTCATCCAAACGTACTTCTATCATTTCCGATCCCCCTAATTCGTAAATGTCACTGTAACAATTGTTCCTTTTCCTACCTCTGATGTAATGTGTAATTCGTGACCGAGTTTTTCACAGATTTCTTTTGCTAAATATAAGCCCATCCCTGTGGATTCCCCAGTTTTACGCCCATTCTCACCAGTAAAAAAGGCTTTAGTGACACGAGAAAGATCGGAAGCTGGAATACCGATACCTTCATCACGAATGGCTAATTGTACGTAGTCATCCTTTTTAATGGCGGAAATGACTATTTTTTTATTTGATTCAAACGTATATTTAACCGCATTCGTTACAAATTGTCCGAGAATAAAGCGCAGCCATTTTGAATCACTTGCTACGATAATATCATCTTCAATATGAATTTCTGGGAAAACACGCTTTGTAATAAATAAACGTTTATTTTCATTTACAGTTGCAGTCACAATCGTTTTTAAAGCAACCTGTTCTACTTGCATATCCTCTTCAAAATTTTCTAATCGAGCATTCACCAACACCATATCCAAGCCTCTTCGCAAACGGTCAATTTCCTCCTGCACATTCTTTTTATCGAGAGGACGTTCATCCTGCAATAAAAGCTCAATAACAGAAATTGGCGTTTTCATCTGATGCACCCATTGATTAATAAACTGATCATGCCGTTTTTGGCCTGCATATAACGTTTGAAGCTCATGCTTATATTGTCGATATAGTTCATGCATATATTTCTCAACCTGTATCGCCTCAGGTGTTTTAGCATTTTTTTGCAACACATCCTCCATTGTTTTAGGAAGCAGTGATATTTTTAATAAATAACGTTGGCGCATTAAATAACGGATAAGTAAAAACGAAGCTAATAACACTAAACTAATACAGAAGGAATAAATAGCAGTATCAACATTTCGAAAGCCGTCCAACCAATATAAGACCATGATGAAGCCGACTAATATGATCTGGAATACAATGAACGATGCGTAATCACGCAGAAATAATTTCCAGCCCACTATAACTCACCTGCACTTAAAATAAAGCGATAGCCTGCTCCACGTACAGTTTCTATAGAAGACGCAATATGATAATCAGCCAACTTTTTCCGCACTCGTGTCATATTGACGTTCAACGTATTCTCATCGACAAATGCCTGATCGTCCCAAAGCTCTTCTAACAATTGCTCACGTGTCACTACTTTCGGAGCATTTCCCATTAACAGTTCTAAAATGATACATTCTTTTTTCTGAAGTGGAATCTCTAAATCATTTTTATGAAGCTCCATTCTTTCTAAATGAAGAATAAGCTGTCCTTGTTTAATTGTCCGCTCCTCTTGTCTTGCTGCATATTCACCATATGTACGACGCAAGTGACTGCGGATTTTAGCCAGTACAATTTCATAATTAAATGGCTTCGTAATGAAATCGTCGCCCCCATTTTCAAGCGCAAAAATTTGATCCATTTCGCCAGAACGAGCGGAAATGAAAATAATTGGACAAGTTGTATGTTGACGTAGCTGGCGACACCAATAGTAGCCATCGTACGAAGGTAAATTTATATCAAGCAACACCATATGTGGATTAAATGCTGTAAATTCTTCAACAAGATGATCAAATTCTTTGATCGTTTCAACTTCGTATTGATATTTTCTAAGCGTTTCTGCAAGCAATGACGCAATCTTTACATCATCTTCGACAATAAATATTCGATGCTTCTCCATACCAACACTCCTTTCTATCCTATATTGTATCAAAAAAAGGTTCGATGACATAACTGTCAGCGAACCTTTTGTAGCAAAAGTTAACCCGAATTATTAGCTAGAGATATTTGTCTCAAAATACCTTTGCCTCAATTAGTGGCATCCCCTTAACGTGGGTGTTAATTTCCGTTCCGACTCGGTTCTTTCCTGAGTGCGTTCGTGTGCCGCGTTCTTTGGCTTTTCTATCCGTCGATTCGTTTTCCTTCCGTCATTCTCGCCCTTCTATCCGTCGCTCTGACACTTCTATCCGTCGCTTCGGCTCTTTTATCCGTCGCTTTCCAGTCAAGTCCTTAATATTGTGTAAAATTTTATACAATGTTCTTCAACTCTGACTTTAGTTTAGTCAAATTGTCCAGCTTATGTTGGAATTCGCCGCTAAAAGTGTGAGTTGCGCCGCTAACCAAAGGAAGAACGCCGCTAAAACATGCATCCGTCCATCACAGGATGTAATGCCTTTAGCCTTCGTTTCTCTATTGCTAATTCCCAATGAGTCGCCTAGCTTCCACACCCATCAACTTATCCGCATGATACGTGTCATCTACCTTTGTTTATCGAAACACTTTTACGTTTTATCACCCAACTTTTGAATTTTATCGACTAATTTTCACGTTTTATCGCCCAACTTTTAATTTTTATCGACATCCAAAAAGGATTCATCCACAAAATTGTGCGTGAATCCTTTTACTTTATTATGTCAAACTCGAATCCTCAATTTTCTACGCAAGCTTTTCTTAATAAATTAATTGTAAAAACTCTTCTGTCGTAATTCCACCAAAGTATGTTGGAATATCAATATTTGTTAACGCCTCAGCAATTGCAGTTCGATCATAGTTTGTCCCAACTAATCGTTGTTCAACATCTGCCATGTCGCCCACGCCGAAGAAATCACCAAAAATATGCACTTCTTCAATAATTCCGTGATTCACCTCTAAGCGAATATCAATGCCTCCTGTTGGGAAACGATGTGTTTTTTGAATGTTAAAGCGTGGTGATTTCCCATAGTTCCATTCCCATGTTTGATAACGCTCAGCAGATAGCTTATGGATATTTGCCCAATCTTCCTCCGTTAACTCATAATAGCGAATCTTTTCTTCACCACCGAAAATGGATTTTAAAATTTCTAGGCGGAATTCTTCGACTGTCAACTTGTCCTTTAAGAACTCCGAAATATTAGCTACTCGTGAACGGATCGATTTAATGCCCTTTGATTCAATTTTATCTTTCTTCACCTTTAATGCGGATACAACAGCATCAATTTCTGTATCAAACATTAAAGTACCGTGGCTAAACATACGGCCCTTTGTAGAAAACTGTGCGTTACCAGAAACTTTACGCCCTTCCGCTAAAATGTCGTTACGGCCAGAAAGCTCAGCATGAACGCCCATTTTTGCAAGTGCATCTACAACAGGCTGAGTAAACTTTTTATAATTCATAAAGCTATCGCCGTCGTCTTTCGTGATAAAACTGAAGTTAAGATTCCCTAAATCATGATACACCGCGCCCCCACCAGAAAGACGTCGCACAACGATAATGCCATTATCCTCTACATAATCCGTATTAATCTCTTCTATAGTATTTTGATTTTTACCAATGATGATTGAAGGTTGATTAATGTAAAAAAGTAACACTGGCTCCTTCTCAACATCCATCGTTTTTAATAAATACTCCTCAATGGCAAGGTTAATGCGTGGGTCATGAATCCCTTTATTATCAACGAATATCATAAATTACGTTTCCTCCTTCACAAAATATCCATATTTATTTTATCGTAAATTAGGCATTTTGTGTTGACGAAAAGCATCTGTTATAATACACTATAAAATATCAAAACAGTAATAGTACAGATGAATTTAAAGGAGGAGTCCACAATGTTAGAAAATGTAGTTGAATTTTTCAAGAACCTACCTGCAAAGCAATGCACAGAATGCGGTGAAAAAATTGAAGAACAAAGTGAATGCTACAGCAACACTTGTGAAAACTGTAACCACCTATAAGCATTTGCCTATTCTGTAAAGTCGTCATATACGTGCCCCACACGTACTAATAATGACAACCCTCATCATATTTTGATGAACCCTTAATTAAATCTCTTACACTTACAAAACAGCAGCTGATACGCTCATATCAGCTGCTGTTTTTTGTGTATTTTTTTACATATGAGCGATTTTCACCCGTACCCGAGTAGCTCTTCCTCCCCCTATTTAAAGCAATCATTCAATCGAGTAGGAGACTAGCCATTATTTGGCTAGTCGACCTCTCACACCACCGTACATACGGTCCCGTATACGGCGGTTCAACCTCTTAAGTATC
>NZ_JBIWFC010000031.1:0-36002 GCF_044762845.1 Lysinibacillus sp. NPDC096382 | reverse complement strand
AGGCAAAATTAAAAATGAGTCCGGTGCAATACCGAACTCAATTTACCCAAGCTGCCTAATGAAATAACCGTGTCTAACTTTTAGGGGTCACTTCATTTCACATGAGAAGGTCTTTTTTGTGTACATATAATGATCGTTGCAAATGCTAATAATACAATTCCAGTAAATATAAAGCCGCTGACAATACCTAGTGAGAGCCATCCAAGTAATGAGGAACCTAGGACAACTCCTAGTGAAAAGAAGGCATAAAAATAACCATAGGCTTTTCCACGGATTTCAGCAGTCGTAGAGTCGATTAAAAGTGAATTTACTGATGGGAACAGGAAGCCAAAACCGATACCATAGCAGGCCATTGCAATATAAAGTAACGTACTTGAATCCGCCTGACTAATTAATAATTGACTGATCCCCATTAAACTTATACCAAGTGATAATGTTTTAATTGGTGCCACTCTATCGAAAATACGGTTAGTCGGTAAAATAAATACGAGTACAGCAATAATTCCGAATGTACTCATCAAAGTCCCGCTTAAACGTGAATCAAAGCCTAAAGATTGTACTTTTAGAGGAAGGAGATAGGCAATAACCCCTTGAGAAAACATTAAAAAGAATGCACTAGAGAAGGCTTTTAATGTACCTGTATTAGTAAAAAGTACATGATTAGGAATGTTTGTAATCGGTATAGATTTTTCTTTTTTTACTTGCTTTGATTTTAGTAAAAAGAAGGAAAATACACTCAACAAGAGCATAAAGCTTGCAGTTATATTAAAAACGAATGGTACGCTAGTACGACTCGCTAAAATGCCACTAAAGGCAGGGCCGATTATTGCGGCGATGCCAACAAAAGCTCCAGAGATAGCACTACCTTTACCTCTTTTTTCTTGTTCAGTTGCATTTGCTAAAAAGGTAAATGCAGCAGGAACAATTAAGCCCGCAACTAATCCATGTACAAAGCGCACTACTAATAGAACAATAGGATCTTCTACTAAATTATAAAGTGTAAGTGAAAGACCTGTTGTTAGTAGACCTAAGATTAAAATAACGAATGGTCCCTTACGATCCGTTAAAAAACCAGAGATAATATTACCAAATGTATTGGAAAGAGAATACATACCTACAGCCAAGCCAGTAAAGAAGGCTGATGCCCCTAAGGATTCAGCATATGTACTCATAATAGGAAGCTGGGTAAATAGGTCGAAAAATGACAAGAATATAATCAAATAGATAAGTTTCTTCATAGCTCCTCCGATGAAAAGTTATGTATTTAAAGATAGTCCAACACTGATTATACCATTCCCGACAAAAAAAGAACGCCTCATAAGTTTTTTAACTTATGAGGCGTTTCTGAATGATGAAAATTAAGCTTTAGCAACTTCTTTTTTCATTGTTTTATTTTTAGCAAGATTTACGTGCCAAGAAAGTGCTTCCTCTAAAATATGAGGTGTTTGATGGCCGCCAGTTGCTTCTAGAGCACGGTTATAGTAATCCCAAAGTTGTTCTTTGTAATCTGGGTGTGCACAGTTTTCGATAATTAAAGGTACACGCTCTTGTGGTGCAAGACCACGTAAGTCAGCAATACCTTGCTCAGTTACGATTACATCAACATCATGTTCAGTGTGGTCTACGTGAGAAACCATTGGCACGATTGAAGAGATAGCGCCGCCTTTTGCGTATGATTTAGTAACGAAAATACCTAGACGTGCGTTACGTGCAAAGTCACCTGAACCACCGATACCGTTCATCATACGAGTACCAGATACGTGTGTTGAGTTTACGTTGCCATAGATATCTAATTCAAGAGCAGTGTTGATTGAGATTAGACCCAAACGACGGATAAGCTCTGGGTGGTTAGAAATTTCTTGTGGACGTAAGCAAATTTTATCAGCGTATTTCTCTAGGTTGCCATATACTTTTTTCTGTAATTCTTCAGTCAGTGTAATTGAAGTAGCTGCTGCAAATTTAACTTTACCAGCATCAATTAAGTTGAATACAGCATCTTGAAGTACTTCAGAAGCAACAACTAAATCTTCAAATTCTGAATTTGCGAAGCCGTCAAGTACAGCGTTTGCAACAGAACCTACACCAGATTGTAATGGCATTAATTGTTTTGTTAAGCGACCAGCTTTAATTTCATCGCTGAAGAAGTCTAATAAAATGTTCGCCATTGTTTGTGTTTCTTCATCTGGCGGAACGATTAATGAAGGAGCATCTGGCTCTTCAGAAATAACAATCGCTTTAATTTTAGCTGGATCTACTTTAATACCGATGTCACCAATGCGTTGCATAGCATCAGTCATTGGGATTGCTTCACGTTGACCTTGCTCACCTGGTACATAGATATCGTGGATACCTATTAAAGCTTCTGGATGAGAGATATTTAATTCGACAATAATATTTTCAGCGTAATCAGCGAAGATTGGTGAGTTACCTACAGAGTTTGTTGGGATAATAAATCCATCTTCTGTAATAGCAACAGCTTCAAGAATTAAATATTTAATTGGTCCAATAATTCCTTGACGAACTAATTCAGCGTTATGTGAAAGATGAGCGTCAACATATAGGACATCACCTGAGTTAATTAAATTACGGATCGTTGCATCTCCTTGGAATGGTCCACGTTTGCGGATAACACCAGCATCAGCTAAGTATTTATCTACTTCAGGTCCTAAAGAAGCTCCTGTATATACATCAATTTTGAATTTTTCGTTTTTAGCGCGCTCTACTAAAGCCATAGGAACAACTTTTGCGTCCCCCGCACGAGTGAATCCACTCATACCAACTACATCACCATCTGAAATCAGTGCTGCAGCTTCTTCAGCAGTAACAATTTTACTTTCAAGTTCTTTTAAGCCTAGGCGTTTTTGAACATTTGCATCCATAAAAAAATCCTCCCCTAAAATGTTTGATGGAAACCGATTACAAAACTAGAAAAAACGTGTAAGAATTTTCTGTTTATTCAGTTGTAGTATGACTCCAACCATTTGAATAATACTATCACCAAATTGTCACAAAAACTTTAGAAATAGCATTAAATTGAGTAAAAAGAGGAAAAATGAGCATAAAAACGAATTTTTGACAGAGAAAACGGTTTAAAGTAGAGTTGCTTTATTTTTAGAGAGTTTATAACAATAATAATAAAGAAGTGATTTCCGTTCTGGCTATGCCTTTGTTGTTGCTGCCGCTTCGTTACACTGCGCTTTCGCACAGAGCAAAGCTTCCTGGGGCGTCCGATGAGCTTTAACCAATGTCATTTCAAACTATTGTGGTGAGGAACAGTAAGAAAAAAGTACAGCGAACAATCAAAATTGCTCGCTGTACTTTACAAAATTAGAAACCTAAAGAACGACGGAAGTAACTTGCATAGCGTTGGCTAACAGGAATACGGGTACCGTCTTTCATGATTAATAAAAACGTTGAATGTGAATCTGGTTGAATTTCATCAATGTAGTCAATGTTAACGATATAAGAGCGGTGACAACGTATAAATGAGTCAGGGGCTAAAAATAGCTCAAGATCACTTAGGTTTAAGCGGTGATATCCTTCACGACTCATTGTTTTAACAAATGTTTTTCGGAGCTGTGTTTCAAGATAAATGACCTGATCATGCTTGATTGGGTACCAACAATCGTCAATTTTGATTGTAATGTAATTCGTTAAAAATGCTGACGGCTTTTGTGGGAAGATTGCAGTGATAGCACCCTTTGTTTCCCCTTCTTCCATTAAAGGAATACTCATGCCGTAATAGGCTACTCCAAATACATCAGGTTCAATATAAGA
The DNA here is from genome assembly GCF_044762845.1 of Lysinibacillus sp. NPDC096382. NCBI lineage: Bacteria > Bacillati > Bacillota > Bacilli > Caryophanales > Bacillaceae > Lysinibacillus > Lysinibacillus sp. NPDC096382. The sequence goes on along the minus strand of NZ_JBIWFC010000031.1, from coordinate 32,225 downwards.
GCTAATCTTTTGTCCATAGTTTAACGCTTTATGAGCCGCAGAGCCTTCTTTAATCGGGTCGCCAGGTTTAATTTTTAAATCAACTTTTTTACTCGGTTGGTAGTACAAGTATTCGTTTGTATCGGAAATTGCAATGGAAGTATTCTCAGGGAAGAACTCCTTAATAATTTCCATAATTTCTTCTATTTGTTTTGGTTCCAATTTTAACACCTCGTCTAAACTTTTAAAAATAGTATTATCATCTATTTTACTACATATTCGTATAAATTATATAGAGAAGATTTCGGAATAAAAAAGAGAAATGTCGATTGATGAAATATAAAGTTGTAAAATCCATTACATAATTTGTAACATATTTTAAATAATTACTAATTCATTTTAGTATGTATATGGTAAAATCTAAATATAGGTAAATAAGTTTACGAAGTTTCTACTATGTATATATGATAAATTAGAACTAGTGCGAGAGACAAAATGTGGTTGAAAGGAAATCGCAGAATATGGTAAAATTCACTTTATAGTCTATTTTTTTTGTAAACTAGTGGTTTAGTTGGGTTATTTTTAAGTTATATTCAATTATATAATTGTGAAATATGACTCAATTCATACAATTATTAAGGAAATACTATTTTCTTATATGAAATAGATAGGTGTCAAAAAATGTAAAAGCAATTCGTGCAATCTGAAGAAAGATGGGGAAGATTATGCAACTACATCAACATTCTATGTCAGAAACGATATCCAAAAGATACTTTCAAGAAATCGATAGTATTAATCAATACATCGGTATAGAAGAATTTTTTAATATTGAGTCGAAATTAATATTTGAAATTTACCATTTAGAATCGGCAAAAGCTAAAAAATCTTTGCATGAATTAATTGATATTCTTTCAATACGTTTTGGCAAACAAGTCATTAAAATTGTCCGAAGTTATTTTTCTGTTTTGTCGTCAATTGTTGCTCGTAAATTGCTAGACAATCAAGTTCCTTCGAAGAAAGCGTTTGCTTTTAACATTGCTTGTAATGATATGATCGAAAATCAAATGAAAGACGCAGAATTTTTACAATTCGCTGATGATTTAATCGATTTCTTTGTCTATTTTATTGCAGATCGCAAGCAACCGACTTTCCGTCACCAGACAGTTAATAAAGTAATTATGTATATAAATGATGAATTAGAAAATGACTTAACAGTGGAAAGTATCGCAAATAACTTCCATATTAGTACCAGTCACTTATCGCGTATTTTTAGAGAACATGTTGGTATTACACTAGTTGAATATCTAAATGTTCGTCGAGTAGAAGAGTCACAGTACTATCTAAGACACACTAATAAAAGTATTACTTCTATTTCAGATCAATTCCATTTCTGTAATCAAAGTTATTTTACCCGCATCTTTAAAAAATATACTGGGGTAACACCCAAACATTTCCGAGATGAACTACATCACCAGTTTTATCGTTTTGAGATGGCGGAATCAGAGCTTCAAAACGTCTAAAGTCAGAAGTATATCTAATATTGTTCACAATGGGTAATAAATAAGATTAATAAAAAGATGCGGACGCATTAGCGATGCTAAAGCTCGCATCTTTTTTATACTATGGAATAAGTAGCACTTGCTATTTGATAAAGATAGGCCAGATAATGTATACTTCATTTTAGTTGATAAATAATAGTAGGTGGAAAAATGAAAAATTTGAAGCTATTTTCAATGCTTGGACTCGCCGTTTTTGTTCTTAGTGGCTGTCAAGCTGTGCAAAACAAAGAAGGTTTTTTCTATAGTGTCTTTGTAAAACCAATGGAATTTTTATTAGAATTTTTCGGTAACACTTTTTCAGGTAGCTATGGTTTAGCAATCATTGCTATTACGGTCCTTATTCGTTTAATCTTAATGCCGATTATGTTAAAAAATTACCGTTCCCAGCAAAAGATGAAAATGAAAATGGATGCGTTTAAGCCTGAAATGGAAGCTGTTCAGAAAAAGATGAAGGAAGCAAAGACAAAAGAAGAGCAAACGCAGTATCAACAAGAAATGATGGCATTATATCAAAAACATGGTATCAATCCACTCAACATGGGCTGTTTACCAATGTTAATTCAAATGCCAATTATCATGGGTCTTTATTTCTCCATTTTATATTCTACAGACGTGAAAGCACACGAATTTTTATGGTTTAGCTTAGGTTCACCTGATATCGCTATGACAATTGTCGCGGGTCTTGTATATTTAGTTCAAGCACGTGTATCATTATGGACAGTACCAGAGCAACAAAAAGCACAAATGAAAATGTTTATTTATATTTCACCAATTATGATTGTCTTTATCTCGATGACATCTATGGCAGCCCTACCACTTTACTGGTCAGTCAGCGGTGCGTTGTTGATTATTCAAACATATATCGGTCGGAAATTTTATTCGGAGCATCCGGAAAAAGTAAACTAAAAAATAATCTTTGTCGAGGCGCCTATGTAGCCTCGATTTTTTTAGGAGGACAGCAAGATGAACATAAAGTTGCTATCATCTATTCTAGTCGCGATTTTTAGTATTGCGGCTATCGTATTTATTATCATGGGTAATTTTAATTTTGCAGTATTGGCAATGACTATTATGTTTGCCGTATCGAATGGCTTTAGGGCAAAAAGTTTTAAAGAGCAAGGTTATGTAAAAGAGGCAAAATGGATGAAGTACATGGCAATCTTTTTCTCAATTGCTTCTATAGTAGTGTTTATTATTATTCTCACAGACTAACAGAGTAAAATCAATTTGCCTTGGCATAGTTCCGTGACATCCGTCGGAGGCTTAAACTTCTTTCTGCAATTATTTTCTATAGCGACAGGTAAAGGTGTTTGATTGCGAAAAGAAGTTTAAAAATAATTGGTGAAAACCACACTCTAAATTGTGAACAGTGGTAAAATGAGACTATACCAATATAGTAAAAACTAGTATCGGTACTTACTGAAGGACTGTTCTTTCTACAATAGATTTAATTCTTTAAAAGAAAATCCTTACTATGTAGTACTGGATAACTTTAAAAGGGGTAAAAAATAGTGAAAAAGAAACGTTTACCACTCATCCTTGGTGCTGTAATCTCAGTGGCGCTTATTGTCTCTATTTTCGTAGTGTATAACTATAAAAATAAACTGGTAAGTAATGCATCAGATGAAGAAAAACAACAAACAGCAGAACCAACTAAAAAAGATCCAGCTGCAAAAGAAGAGCCGAAAAAAACAGCAGATAATCCTGTGAAGCCAGAGCAGAAGACAGATAAAAATGGCTATGTACCAAATCAAACATTACCAACTGAGCCGACATATATTAAAGGTATTTTATTAGCGAATAAAATATATCCGCTACCATCTACCTTTGCGCCTGAAGAAAATCCTGAGGCACGTCAAGCTCTAAACAAAATGTTTGCGGCAGCAAAACAACAAGGTTTTGATTTAGTTGCATTTAGCGGCTATCGATCTTTTGAATATCAAACAACATTATATAATAACTATGCTAAACGTGATGGGCAAGCTGCTGCTGATCGCTATAGTGCTCGACCAGGTTATTCAGAACATCAAACAGGTTTGGCCTTTGATATAGGGGAAAACGGCAAAAATAGTTTATGGCTAACTGAAGAATTCGGTGAGACGCCAGCTGGACAATGGTTATTTACGCATGCTCAAGACTACGGCTTTATTTTACGATTCCCCAAAAATAAAGAAGATATCACAGGTTATATGTATGAGTCATGGCACTATCGTTATGTTGGTGTAGACATAGCAAAAGACATAAAAAAACAAAATATTACCCTAGAAGAATATTTAGGTGTGAAATAAAAAAGGGAAGAGAGTTGTTCATAATTAATGAACTAGCTCTCTTCCTTTTTTACATTCTACAAGATAGGTGTTAATAAACGTGAAATTGATTCTTTAAATTTAATCAGTGCAGAACGATTTTTGTACATTTCCCAAGTTAATTCAGTACAATCAAAAATATCTTTTTCGAACAGCTCGGCAAGCTGATGTGAAATCGTTGAGTCATAGATAAATGCATTAATTTCAAAATTCAAACTGAAACTTCGTACGTCAAGGTTTGCAGTTCCGACTGTAGATGCTTCATCATCAATAATAATTGCTTTAGCATGAATAAAGCCCTTCTCGTAAATATAAACTTTTGCACCTGCACGCAATAATTGTCCTACGTATGAGTATGTAGCCCAATAAACAAACATATGATCAGGCTTATTCGGAATCATGATCCTTACATCTATACCTGAAAGCGTCGCAATTTTAATAGCTTCTAAAAAACTGACATCGGGTATGAAATATGGCGTTTGGATATATATATATTTTTTCGCCATATTAATAAGCTTTAAATAACCAATTTTAATTTGTTCCCATTCAGAGTCAGGGCCACTAGACACGATTTGTAAGCCCACATCACCTTTTTTCGGAATAGCGGGGAAGTAACGGTCGGAATAACCCATTTTATGTTGTGCACAAGCTTGATTCCAATCAAGTAAAAAGCGTGTTTGTAATGGATGTACGGCACTACCCTCAATACGTAAATGTGTATCTCGCCAATAGCCAAATTTCTTTTGTAGACCAAGATACTCATCCCCGACATTAAAGCCCCCGATGTAACCAATACGGCCATCAATCACAACAATTTTCCGGTGATTTCTAAAATTTAAACGAGGGTTTATAAGTGGGAAAATAGATGGGAAAAATACTTCGATTTCACCGCCTGCATTAAGCAATTCTTTGAAATGGCGTTTTTTAACGTTGCGTGAGCCCATTTCATCATATAAGATTCTTACCTTAACCCCTTGTTTTGCTTTTTTTATAAGTTTATCAATAATGTTTTTACCTAAGTTATCTAGACGGAAAATATAATATTGAACGTGAATATGATCTTTTGCTACCTCAATATCTTTCAGAAGTTGCTCAAATTTATTTGCGCCATCATCAAAAATATCAATGTGGTTGTCCTGTGTTAATACTGCATTATTTGTTTTAAGATGCATATAAATCATTTCTTTATAATTTTCCGCATTTTCTATACGAAACTCGAACGTACCATCTCGGATCGCTTCTGTCTGATAGCTAATGAGGTTATCGATACCAATATCCTTGCGTCCTTCCCAACGGAATAAATGCTTTCTCCGTAATTGTCGTCCGAATAGCAAGTATAAAATAAACCCACCTAAAGGAATGAAAAATAGTACGAGAATCCATGCCCATGTAGAAGTGGCATCTTTACGCTCTAAAAAAATTATGACCAATGCTGCTAAAATATTGATAAACATAATCAAAGATACTAGAAATCCAAAGTCAGTAAAAATACTCATTTCTACACCTGCCTTTACTATATTTTCGCAATATATCTAGTATAGCTTACTTTATATGTGGAAAGAAGATACGAATTTTGTTAGTAAGCATGGAAAAGGATTACCTCCGAAACTAGCGAGGTAATCCAAAATCAATTTCGCCTTTCCGTAATTGTTGTAAGCTGCCGCTACATTTTTCGAATGAGGATCAATAATGCTCCCATTGAAATAAAATATCAGAAAAATCCCTTTGAAGAAGCTTCTCTCGATTAATAAAAAACTTCCCAACGCCGCTATCCGCCCACATAATACCGATTTCATCATTAGAGTCGATTTGGAGTAACAATACATCATACCGTTTAAGGAGCTGCGATCCGCGACGGATATCTTCCTCTAAAAAATAGGCATAACCACCGATTTTAGCTCCAGCCCCTAAGAAATATTGAAGATAAATCTCTCGTAAATCAACATCTTGTGATGAAGGAATTAAGTTTGGTAAATAATGTATCGCACGATAATCTAAAGCAGATACAGGTTCTTGGATCGCTTGAAATTGTAATGCTAACTCCTGGCGGATAGGGAAACTGTCATCTGCTGTTTGTGCTAAAAACTCCTGTCTAGGGACCGTCGCTTCAAAATTTACAGTAGGATAAAAACGTATTTTATAAAATTGCTGGAAAATATCCTCATGATAATGATCAGCATTCACGAAAATATTAGATGAAATAAAAAATTGCAAAATACCCTGAGATGGGAAATCCTTTAGTGGTGGCATTTCTGCAAAGTTAATTTGAGCTAATAGCCGCATAGGCTCACCTGTAATATCTTTTGGATATGTTTGATAATAGGGTATATAAGGCTCCCCAGCAAATTTACTTTCTGTTAACGTAGTTGAACGTTTATATGGCGTGATAACCATCGCGGAAAGTAGTGTGTCTTCAATTTCAAAACGAAACGATTCTAGCTCTTTTGGAAGTAAAAGATTTGTTATTTTGTTCATGCAGAGCCCTCCGATATTCTGCTATAACTTCTTTTAGCAGGATGTCTTTTAACCGAAAGCGTAGCGACAGGTACAGATGTCTATTGACCGAAAGCGTAGCGATAGGTACAGATGTCTTCCACCTCTATAGGTGGTAAATGAATGCGGTTTTAAGTCATTTTTCAGCAGGAAATCATCCGCTGAAATAGAGGAACTCAGTCTAAGAACGCCACGTCCGTGGCAACGACTGAGTGACCAACATCTTGCTGTTATTGCCGCTTCGCTTTCGCACAGTCAAAAAAACATTGCTGACGCAGCGTTAGCACTACGCTTTCGTGCAAAAAACATCTGTTGGCCCAAAGCCTCCGGCGGATGTCACGGAAATCGGAAAGGAGTTCACATAGAAAGTTAGCCGTTATCGATCCATGCGATAAAACGGATAACTGACCTGCGTCATGTTGTTGCCGCTGCCGCTTCGCTTTCGCGCAGATAAAACCCTTTTGCCGCTGCCGCTTCGCTTTCGCGCAGATAAAACCCTTTTGCCGCTGCCGCTTCGCTTTCGTACAAAGCCGATTCCGGACGCAATTACGCCGAGGCCTAATTAATGGGTCCAATATTTCTTGTGTTGTTCTATAAACTTCGAATTACTATTAAGTTACGGCTTTTTATCAATAAATTATTCAAGTCGTAAAGATTTATTTGATGCCTTAAAAATAAATATTAAAGTTATTGAAACGAATGCTACTGCTGCTGCAGTATAATAGCCTAGACTAGATTGCATCGTAAATAGCCAAGTGAAGAATAGTGGACCTAGTATGCGTCCTAGGTTATCCATTGAATAAGAAAGACCTGCAGCAGTCCCGTATTGACCACCAGATTCTTTGGTCGAAAGAGATACGACACATGTTCTTGCAAGCGCATTTCCCGCTGTGAAAACACAAAGGGCAAAACCCGCCATAATTAAATTAGCTGTTAAAGTGAATAAAAGCATACCCGTAGCTGTGACAATTTGTGCACCTATTAACCAAGTTGTCTCGCTGCCATTTTTAATACGTCTAACAACACCGCCTTGAATAGCTGCATCTACAAAGCCACTAAACATAAACAAATAACCAATTTGTAACGGTGTGATTTGTATTCGATCAATTTGGAATAACTGGAACGTTGCTTCTACTCCGGCCAGCATAAAAGTTACTAAAAACGAGAACATAAATAAATATCGCACACGGTACTGCAGCATTTTGGCCGCACCCTTTGGCACGATGGTACGTTTATTTGTATCTTTTCGTTTTGTAGGTTCTTTTAAAACAAAACTTGCATAAATAAATAATAGTGCAATTAGTGTTGCAGAAGCGACAAATGGTAGTTGCAGGCTATAGTGTCCGAGCATACCGCCAATTGCAGGACCAAAAATAAAACCGAGCCCGATGGACATGCCCATGAAACCCATATATTTATTGCGATCCTCCTCACTCGACATATCTCCTACAAAGCCTGTCACAGATGTGTATAGTGCGCCAGAGAATAAACCGCCCACAACACGTGAGAAGTACAACATTGCTAAATTATCAATAAATAAAGAGAAAATAACAAAGCTTAAGCTAAAACCAGCTAGGCCTATTAATATAAGTTGTTTACGACCTACCTTATCGGACAGCATACCCCAAAATGGTGCAGTGAAAAAACTTGCAAGCGAGTACACTGTAAGTAGGCCACCTACGTGTAAATCATCCCAATTTTGCTGAACTACAACCTCGGGTAAGACCGGTATAATAATCCCGAATCCTAGGTAGACGAGGAATTGAACAGACATTAATAAAAAAATTGCCTTTTTCATACAGTACCCTGCTTTCATACGATATTTTAGTATGTATATTCTACCTCTCTTGTTATTGTTATTACAAGAAAACGGAAGACAAAACAATTTAAGTGCTTAATGGCCCATTACTAAAAGTAGGGGATGACATTTGCTAAGGTGCATACCATGTTAAGTGATTAGAGTTTATACTTGGAAACTTCTTGGGGAAAGTGCAGTAGAGAAAAGAGGCTAAAACAATGTATAAAAAACGGCAGACTGTTAACAATGAAATTATATTGATACTAAAAATTAATAACGAGCTATAAAGTAACTAAATGGACTCATTCCATTTTTAATTTTTTGTATCGATTGTCGCATAATGTATTAAATTATCTCTGGGATATACCACTAGAGGGTATATTGGTATTTTGATTTTTTATGTTTAATTTTTGCTATTTAGTGGTAAATAAGTTTATAGAGAATTACATTTATTAACATGTTATAGTTGATGATAAGATGGTAAATAGTATGTTAAGGAAAAATTTACATTGTAACAGAAATGAAAAATTTTAAAGCAGAGTTAAATGGTATGATAGAAAGAGATTAACTCGTCAGACATCATACACTGCAAAAATGAAACTTTTTTGGAAATATAACGTTATATAACTTGGAGGAAAGATTGAGGTGGAATGTATGAAAAAAGAAGTAGATTTGAAAAAGATCGTTTCGAATTTATCTAAGTTGGGTGTAACAGCCACTGTAACAAAGTCTCGACTTGAACTTTTAAAAGTGCTCACACCACCAACGCAAACTCCGCAAGTTCAAGCTTAACTCGTTCAAATGAAAATGGGTAGTCTCGTAATTGAGACTACCCATTTTTTATATTCATCATTAATCATCATCATCGTGAGTAGTAAACATGTAAGTACGATAGTGGAAACGCATACTGAAAACAAGACCGATGGCTAGCGAGTTCCCCATTAATGAACTTCCCCCATAACTGATAAACGGTAGGGGAATACCGGTAATAGGTAAAAGTTGAATAGTCATACCGATATTTTCAAGTACGTGGAATGTAATCATTGCAATAATACCGGCACATACATATGTTGAGAATGGATCTTTCAATAATAGTGTAGTTTTTGTTAAATGATAGATTAATAAAAAGAACATACAAATAACGATACTAGCACCAATAAAACCCCATTCTTCTCCGATAACCGTAAAAATAAAATCGGTATGATTTTCGGCAACGTAAACCTCACGACCGCGGAAACCTTTTCCGAAAATTTCACCTGAACCAATAGCGTTTAAGGAAGTAATTAAATGGTATCCATCACTAGAAGAATATGAATATGGATCTAGCCAAGAATAGATTCGAGCAAACTGATATGGTTTAAAGCCGAATGTTTTCTCTAAAAAACTCTGCATATAGAGCGCCATCCATAAAAGAGAACCACCTACTAAAGCGCCACCTATAAAAGTGGGTAAAATAATTTTCCATGATATACCTGCTACAATAACAACAGCAGCTGTAATGGCAAAGAATACTAATGCTGAACCAAGGTCAGGCTGCTTCATTATAAGAGCTAAAGGTAGTAACAGTGTAGCAGCGATTTTACCTAGCAATATGAAGTCTGTTTTTACTGATCTAAAAGAATAAACCTCGTTATGCTTACTAATAAGTCGAGCAAGTGCTAGAATGTAAAAGGTTTTCATAAACTCAGAGGGTTGAATATTCCCTAGAGGTGTATGATACCAGCTTTTTGCACCATTAATTTTTTCACCGATTTGTCCTGTTCCTTCTGGCATGAAGATAAGTAGTACTAATAAGACGATGCCTGCACCGTACATATACCAAGACATTTTTTTATATTGGTCAGGTTCAAAAAACATAACTATTCCAATAATTACTGAGCAAATGACGTACCATCGCAATTGTAAAGGAACATAGTTAACGCCATACTGACCTGATGTTTGCGCCGACGCAATGGCTAACAAACTTATGACTAGGAAGGTTAAAAGTATAAAAGCGAGCGTCCAGTCAAAACGATTCGCGAAATTTCGTTTATTTTCCATACAAGCCACCTAAATTAATATAGTATCTCTTCATGAGTAAATTTGATTCAAATTAATTCCAATTCAATATGCTATCAAATATATTTAACTTCTTTCAACAAAAGTCTCCTACTTCTTTCGGTGGTGAAATGCATGCGGATTTAAGCTACTTTTCAAATACCTGCGAAAGAAGTTGAATCGGAAATGAGCTCTTTGTCCAAGCACAAAGCTGATTCCGGACGTAATTATGCCACGGCATAAATTGATAAGGAGTTATTCACCTTAGGTCAAGAGGTAAATATTGATGCCGAAGTAAGTGTGTTAACGATGAGGTTCGATGCTTGCTTTTGGCTTAGAATCCTCGCAGTTATTTGTAAAAATGAATAGAATTATATTCTTAAAAATTTGTTCATTCAGAGTGGTTAAAAACAGATATACAACAGCATCTTTAACATTCATATTATACCTTAAAAAACATTTTTACGCCTGTGAATATTGTTATGACGATTATTAACATAAAATGTTTCAAAAAATTCATGTTTAGTTTTATAATGTAGTGAAGAATGGGGTGATGGTTGTGGCTAAAAAATTAAAGTCAGCTGACGATTTTATGTATCATGTTTATGTTCATATGAATGATGTCGATAAATTTGTTATTTTTAGCGGGCTTAAATTCTCGCAATTTGTGGCTGCACTTGAACCACTGCATCACTTACTGTTATTGAAACATTCCTATGAAGATGGTTCCTTTAATATGCATACACAGTTTGATTATGTACCAGAGGAGGAAGTACCTCAGTTTGTAAAGAAAGCTACTGAATCCAAAGAATTATGTTGGATAGACTTTATGGATGAGAAGAGGCTAGACCAACTAACACCGATGGAACAAGGAGAATTGCTTTACATAAGTCATAAAAAGGAACCGATAACTTCACCATTTTTTAATAAATTGCAAAATCAATTTGTTTACTATTCTTCAGATTTAGAGAAAATGACTAAAATTTATTTTCGCCATTTAAGTGATTTCGATTTACTCATTGCGAATGTTTTGAACAGTTTGATTCGTGAAAAGGAGCGTAGCACTGGTTTTTGGCGACGGAAAGTGAAATCGAGTATTCCTTCTATTTCACCTGAATTTTTGCGTGCCTATCGTTCTTTTACTAAAGACGGAGCACTGTTATCATTGTATCGAATTGAAAAGCCTAAAGTAGCTTACGGTATCGAAATTCGCAATCTGTCAGAATACTCCTTTCCTGATGAGGTATGGGATGATTTAAATACAATTTTGAAAAATGAGCACGATGAATTGATTTATATTATTTAACTTCTTTCAGCGGGTACCCTTGAAATAGAGGAACTCAGTCTAAGGACACCACATCCTGTGTCAACGACTGAGTGACCAACATCATACCGCTATAAAGCATCTGTTGGCCTATGCACAAAGCTGATTCCTGACGCAATTATGCCTAGGCATAATTGATCTATTCATTTGTATGTAGAATGAATATACACTAAATCTCACCGTCAAAAATACGGTGAGATTTTTATCTTCAGTCAGTTTTGTGTAGCGAAAGCAAAGCGTCAGCTACACAAGATACTCACTTTTACTGGTGGTGAGATGAATGAGGATGTGGTACCTTTTCAGAGGGTATCCAAACACCTATTGAAATAGAGGATCTTAGGCTAAAAACTTTACATCCTCATAAAATTTGGACGTAATTATGCCAAGGTGAAATTGATGTCATTTGTCAAGACGTTTCATGATAAACTAATAGTACTCAAGAAGTATGCGGAGGGCACAAAAATGAAAAAAAGAATCGGTTTATTATACGGTGGAAAGTCAGCGGAGCATGAGGTGTCATTATCGACAGCACGTGCAGTCACTGGAGCTTTGAATTTCGAGGAGTATGAAGTATATCCGATTTTCATTACACTTGAAGGGGAGTGGCGACGCGGCGAGCGTCTAAATAAACCTGCAAGTACAATTGAAGAATTACAATTTGGTGATGATGCCACTATTTTAGAAAATAATATTACAAATTTTTTAATGGATAAATATGGTAAAACTGTACAATTCGATGTAATTTTCCCATTACTTCATGGTACTAATGGTGAAGATGGAACTGTTCAAGGTTTACTTGAGGTTTTAAATTTGCCGTATGTAGGAAATGGTGTATTAGCATCTGCAACTGGCATGGATAAAGTAATCATGAAGCAATTATTTGAAATTGCCGGCTTACCACAAGTGCCGTATACGTACTTCATTCGTAGCGAATGGGCTAATGAACAGGAGGCTATCCTTGATCGTTGTGAAGAAAAGTTGGATTGGCCGATGTTTGTGAAACCTGCAAACTTGGGATCAAGTGTCGGAATTAACAAGGCAACAAACCGCGATGAATTAGTGAAGGCAATCGAAATCGCTTTACAGTATGATCGTAAAATTGTAATTGAGCAAGGTATTGTCGCTCGTGAAATTGAACTAGCTGTGCTAGGAAATGACTTCCCGGAAGTTTCTGTACCGGGTGAAATTAAACCAGTTACTGAATTTTATGATTATGACTCTAAATATAAAGATGGCTCAACAGCCCTTATTATTCCAGCAGAGGTTCCTAAAGATACTGTATCAAGCTTACAGGAGCTAGCAAAGCGTGCGTTCAAAGCTATTGATGGAAGCGGTTTAGTTCGTGCGGACTTTTTTGTGACGGCCGATAACAGCATTTATATTAACGAAGTGAATACAATGCCAGGTTTTACACCTGTTAGCATGTATCCTCTTCTATGGCAGCATACAAATGTAAGCTACCCAGAGCTGATTAATCGTCTGATTACATTAGCAATTGAGCGTTTTGAAGAAAAACAACAGCTTCACTATAAAAAAGACTGAGTGGGATTATTGTGAAAAAAACATTAAAGCAGTTAGCTACATGGTTAAATGAAGATGTGCCAGCTTTTGGTGATACGGTAGTATCAGGAATTTCCATTGATACACGTACAATTCAACAAGGGGATCTGTTTGTACCATTTCGTGGTGAGACGGCCAATGGGCATAAATTTGTTCTGCAGGCTTTTGAAAAAGGAGCGGGTGCTTCTCTTTGGCAGAAAGATGAACCAAATCCACCACAAGGTGTACCATTACTCTTTGTAGATGATCCAGAAATAGCGCTTCAGCAAATGGCTCGTGCCTATCGTAGTGAGCATAAAGCGAAGTTTATTGGCATTACTGGTTCAAACGGTAAAACATCCACGAAAGATATTTTAGCGGGAACGCTAACACCATTTTTTAAAGTACAAAAGACCATTGGGAATTTTAATAATGAACTAGGTTTACCTATTACAGTTTTACAGCTAGATGAAGATACTGATGTTGCTGTGCTTGAAATGGGTATGAGTGGTTTTGGTGAAATAGAATTTTTAACGAAGCTTGCTTGTCCACATATGACGGTTATTACAAACATTGGCGAGGCTCATATGCAAGATTTAGGCTCACGTGCCGGAATCGCTAAAGCCAAATTTGAAATAATTCAAGGAATGCAACCGGATGGAGTGCTATTTTATGATGGAGATGAACCGCTACTTCAAGAACTAGTTGCGAAAGAGCAGCAGTTAAATGCAGTGGCATTTGGCTTAGAGCACTGCAATCTACTGTATGCAGACAATATTGAAGCAACTTCTGATGGTAGTGGCTTCTCTACACATGGTGTAATAGAAGGAGATTTCTTTATTTCCGTTCTCGGGAAGCACCAGGTGAAAAATACATTAGTCGCTATGTTAATTTCTCAAAAGTTAGGTTTAAACGATGACCAAATTCGTGCATCCTTAAAACAAGTAGCTCTAACGGATATGCGCATGCAACAAGTGAATGGATCAAATGGGGCATTGTTTATTAATGATGCATACAATGCTGCACCAACCTCTATGAAGGCGGCTATTCAATTTGTAGCATCGACAACGATTCGCCCAGAAAAATGGCTTGTGTTAGGTGATATGCTTGAACTTGGCCCAAATGAAAAGCATTTCCATGAAGATTTATCGAAGGATATTCATGCAGAAGAAATCGCTTATGTATGTTTATTTGGCCCACGAATGGCTTATTTGAATGAAGTCTTAAAAGAGCGTTTTGATGAGGAACATTTGCTATATGTTGAGGATGATTATACACCAATTATCGAAAAACTACAGCAAGCTAACGAGGAGTCTATCGTTTTACTAAAAGGCTCTCGGGGTATGAAATTAGAAACAATCTTACGTGCATTCACGTCATAAAATGAAATAAGGAATCGGTGGGATACTATCTCACCGATTCCTTTAAATTTTTGATTTAAATGAGTTACACATTTAGAGGTGAAAATAATGTCAGTAGGTGTTTTATGTATACATGGATTTTCAGGCGGACCTTATGAAGTAGAACCTTTTACTACCTATTTACGTACGCATACAAATTGGCTGATTGAAGAACCTACTTTGTCAGGGCATGGAGAGGAATTACAAATGCGTGGTTTCACCGCCAAGCATTGGCTAATGGATGCCGAGCTCGCTTTTCGTGCTCTTGCTAAAAAAGTAGATGAAGTAATAGTAGTTGGGTTTTCGATGGGTGGCATTATAGCGCTCTATTTAGCTAAACGTTATAAAGTGAAAAAGCTTGTATTACTAAGCGCAGCTGCCAAGTATGTCAGTCCGAAGCAACTAGTCAAAGATTTTAAAATGCTTGCCACTGAGGCGTATCATCGTAATCTGTCTAGTAATGAATTGTATTTACGATACCGGCATAAGTTTAATCATGTGCCACTATCGTCAACGATAGAATTCATGAAGCTTGTTCGAATGGTGGAGCCGTATTATAAAGATATTAAAATTCCAGTGTATATTGTACAAGGGAAATTAGACGGAATAGTACCATATCACACGGCTCAATTTTTATATGATCAAGTAACCTCAAACGATAAAACTTTGTATATTTCTGATAATGGGAAGCATCATATATGTTATGGTGAAGATTGCTCTGAATGGTTTTCTTGCGTTTTGTCGTTTTTAAAGAGTGCGTAAAGTAGTCAGATTATTACGACTCATGCGTTATCGTTGCATACGTTTTAATCCCATGTTAGACTAGTGTAAGCAATGGATACATTTTGTGCGAAGACTCTTCATAATTGATTGAAGAGTACTTTTTTTTGAACACAACGGTTTTATTCTAAAGTGAATAATTACGACAGAATCAAACCGCTCGGTAAAGACCGGGCTTTCCTTTTCATATAAGAGAGCTCTATGTGACCATCATATAGAGAAAAATTTTAAGTAACGGAAACGTTCCAAAACACAGGCTCGAATTTGCCGACAACTTCATCTGAAAATGTAACCATTTGTCAACTTAAAAGCAAAAAAAGGAGATTGAGAAGTTTGACAAATTTTTCAGAATTAAATATTAGCGAATCTACATTACGCTCAGTAAAGCGTATGGGATTTGAAGAAGCAACACCAATCCAAGAAGGTACTATTCGTTTTGCAATTGAAGGCCGTGATGTATTAGGTCAAGCGCAAACAGGTACAGGTAAAACTGCCGCTTTCGGGATTCCACTTATCGAAAAAATTGACCCAAAAAACCCTAATATCCAAGCATTAGTAATTGCTCCAACTCGTGAATTAGCGATTCAAGTTTCAGAAGAGCTATATAAAATTGGTTATGATAAACGTGTAAAATTGTTATCAGTTTACGGTGGTCAAGAAATCGGCCGTCAAATCCGTGCACTAAAAAATAAACCTCAAATTATCGTAGGTACACCTGGTCGTATAATTGACCATATTAATCGTCGTACTTTAAAATTAGAAGATGTTCAAACATTGGTACTTGATGAAGCTGATGAAATGTTAAACATGGGCTTTATCGATGATATTAATTCAATCTTAGAAAATGTGCCTTCTGAACGTCAAACATTATTGTTCTCAGCAACAATGCCACCAGCAATCCGTAAAATTGCTGAGACATTTATGCGTGATCCAGAAATCGTAAAAATTAAAGCGAAAGAACTAACAGTTGATAACATCGATCAATATTTTGTGAAGTCTGCTGAGCGTGAAAAATTCGACATTTTATCTCGTTTATTAAACGTTCACCAACCAGAACTTGCTATCATCTTTGGACGTACAAAACGTCGCGTGGATGAGCTTGCACAAGCATTATCAATTCGTGGTTATCTTGCTGAAGGGATTCATGGTGATTTAAGCCAAGCAAAACGTATTTCAGTATTACGTCAATTTAAAGAAAATAAAATTGATATTCTTGTGGCAACAGATGTAGCTGCTCGTGGGCTTGATATTTCTGGTGTAACACATGTTTATAACTTCGATATTCCTCAAGATCCTGAGTCTTATGTTCACCGTATTGGTCGTACAGGCCGTGCAGGTAAATCAGGTCTTGCGGTAACGTTTGTAACGCCACGCGAAATGGGTTACTTACGTATTGTAGAAGAAACAACGAAAAAACGTATGACACCACTTCGTCCACCAACAACTGACGAAGCTCTAGTTGGTCAACAACGCCTATCTGTGGAGACATTAGAAGGTCTAATTGCGAACAACGACTTAGGTGATTATCGTACACTTGCGACAGAATTACTTGAAAACCATGATGCAATCGATGTCGTAGCTGCTGCACTTCGTTCATTAACAAAAGAGCCAGATGATTCGCCAGTAACAATTACTGAAGAACGTCCATTACCAATGCGTCGTGAGCGTTCTAGCAATCGCGGCGGAGATCGTGGACGCGGCGGCAACCGTAGCTCTAACGGACGTCGTGATGGCGGACGTGGCGGAGATCGTCGTGGAGGACGTGGCGGAGAACGTCGAGATGGCGGACGCCGTGATGGAGGTCGCCGTGAAGGTGGACAAGGTCGTTCACGTGCACCACGTCGTCACGAAGATTAATTTTATCTTCATCAAAATGATTAAATCTTACAGTCAAATGACTGTAAGGTTTTTTTTTACTTATTTCAGCGGGTGTCCAAGCACCCGCTGAAATAGAGGAACTCAGTCTAACGACTTGTGGCAATTTATCTGCGCGACAGCGGTAATTACGCTAAGGTGAAAATTGCTATAATTTTGAAACAAAATGATAACTGATTACGTATACGTAATTAAAGAAAGAGAGGGAACGACTTTGAGAACAGAACCAATGCATATGATTTCTAGAAAAGGGTTAACAGTGTGGCGTTTATATGGTGTATTGCAAACGATATTACTTTTGATTGTAGCGGCGTTTGCATGCTACGGCACTTATTATTATGAATGGCCATCATATATTTATTTCATTGCAGTTGCTGTAGTCATTCTTAGTGCTGTCCTATCCACTTATTTATTTCCAAAGATAAGATGGGAACGCTGGCGCTATGAGGTGCGTGACAATGAGATTGAAGTGCAACATGGTTTATTTGTTGTTAAACGAACACTTATTCCAATGGTGCGCGTACAGCATGTTGATACAACACAAGGACCGATATTAAAAAAATATGGTTTAGGTAATATTTCAATATCTACAGCTGCAACTGTACATACAATTCCTGCACTTGTAATGGACGAAGCTGATAGGCTTCGTGCACGTATTTCGGAATTAGCAAGGGTGGCGGAAGATGATGTCTAAGGAAATTAATCGTTTACATCCGATATCGGCAATTATTACAAGTGCAAAAGCATTAAAGAGTATGATTTTCCCGTTAATTATTATTATTGCAACTAATGGATTTCACTTCTCTTTGAATTTTCATAGTGATCATTTTTGGCGGACGATTTTCTTATTCGGTATATGGGGAGTAGGGGCTATACTTGCGCTTGTTAGTGGCATTGTTAAGTGGCGTACCTTTGTATATTGGTTTGAAGATGGAGAACTGCGTGTAAAGTACGGTTTGTTCGTTAAAAAGAAACGTTATATCCCATTTGAACGTATTCAGAGCTTAAATTACAATGAGGGTATTTTTCATAGAATATTTGGCTTAGTAAAAGTTCAGGTTGAAACTGCGGGGAGTAAGGACAGAAAACCTGAGGTAGAGTTAACGGCTATACGTAAGGCAGCGGCAGATATTATAGAGCTAGAAATGCGTCGTGCTAAGAATCAAGTAAATGAACAGATGAATGATGAACAGTCGCTAATAGAGGAAGTGTCAGTTCCAACTATTTATCATATGTCGATACGTGATTTGCTTATATTGGCCATAACTTCAGGTGGAATTGGGGTCGTTCTTTCCGGGGTAGCAGCAATCATCTCTCAGTTTTCGGATATAATTCCGTATGAGGAAATCTTTAGCGAGTTAGCTGATTTTGCGAAAATTGGTGCATTTTTAGTTGCACTAACAGTGATAGTCAGCCTAATTCTGGCATGGTTTGTGTCATTTGTGATTACACTGATCAATTATTACGAATATACAGTTCGAATTGAAGATGAAAAGCTTATTATTACAAAAGGGCTAATTGAGAAAAAACGAATTACTTTACCGTTAAATAGAATTCAGGCGATTCGTATTGTAGAGAATCCAGTACGTCAATTATTTGGCTATGCAACAGTTGTTGTTGAGAGTGCTGGAGGAAATGGTGGAGAAGGAAATGATAAAAAAATTACTCTGTTCCCACTTATTCAGAAGCAAGATTGTTTGGGAACGCTAGAGCAACTTTTCCCACAGATAAATTGGCGTCCAGAATTTATTTATTCACCAGAACGAGCACGTCCATTTTTTTACCGAATTGATTTTGTTTGGCTCATACCTATAATTGGTGCGTGTAGTTATTTCTTATATCCGTATGGGTTGCTTTCGTTATTATTAATGCCATTAACAATATTAATTGGTGTTTGGCAACATAAATCAGCTGGTTATATGATCGATGGAAAGCAACTAACTATGCAATATCGTGTGTTCAGTCGTACTACATTCTTTATGGAGAAAAAACGCATACAATCTATTGAGACTACTCAAAGCTATTTCCAAAAAAGAAAGGGTGTTATGTCTGTAAAAGCAACGGTCATGTCGGGCATGACTGGTATGGCAGGGAATGTACGAAACTTAGAGCAGCAAGATGCTGAAACAATATTATCTTGGTACGAACATTAAAAGTAAGAATTTGGATGATTCTCATAAATAATAGGAGGATTATCCCTTTTTAACTATAATTATGTAAAAATTCTGTTTATAATAGAGAGCAAAAGGGGTGGTAATTTTGTTTAAGTATGATATTAATAAGAACACGTATTTAAAATTGTTGGATTTAAGTGACGTAGATGAATTATTCGCGTTGACGGATCGTTCCAGAGATACGTTGCGTGAATGGTTACCTTTTGTAGATGATGTGAAAACAGTAGAGGATACAGAGCGATTTGTAAGAGGTGCGATGCAACAATATGCAGATAATAATGGCTTACAAGCGGGGATATATTATGAGGGGAAGCTTGCGGGAGTGATTGGCTATCATCAAGTGAATTGGCAGCATAAATGGACAAGTATTGGATATTGGTTAGGGAACGAATTTGTTGGTAAGGGCTTAGTGACAAATTCTATGAAAGCATTTATTGATTATGCCTTTAACTATTTAACATTAAATCGCATTGAAGTGCGAGTAGCGGTAGGGAATATTCGGAGTCGTACGATTCCAAAAGTGTTAGGTTTTCATGAAGAGGGACGTTTAAGAGATGCTGAGTGGCTATATGATCATCATGTAGACCAAGTTGTCTATGGCTTAACAACAGTTGAATGGAAAAAAATAAAAGCAGCGAAAGAGGATACGGTCGCACTTTGAAATAAAATTGACGAATTGCCTATCATTCTAGTATAAAATAAGAGGAGCAATCCGTGATGATAGCTTATCACGGAGAAGAGCTCCTCTTGTACGTATTACTTACCCGCCATCTTTTGTTTACGCCAGCTTATAATTCTTTTTGGATGTAAGTAAACGAGTCCAAGAAGGAATCCTGCTACTAAGCCACCTAAGTGAGCATAGACATTCACATTTGACTGTAGGAAAGTCATGATAACACTGATCACAATGATGGGCAAAATAAGTTTACGCAGCATCGGCATTGTACGACGTGTATAGTAGACAAGTGCTCCGAAAGCACCGAATATTCCGAAAACAGCTCCACTTGCACCAAGACTTCCATAGCTACTATCATAAAGTAAATAGGTTGCCATGTTGCCGACAATACCAGACATTAAATAAATTGTAATAAAACGAACCTTGCCAGCAATTCTTTCAAGCTCTGGTCCGAATAAATACAGTGAAAACATATTAAAGAAAACGTGCAAAAAGCCAGCATGTAAAAACATTGCAGTAAAAACACGCCACCATTCACCAGAGCGTATAAGGAAGTTCGCTGGAACTCCGTATTTCAATACATTTTCGCCTACTCCAGGTAAAATAGTTAGTACATAAACAAATAAATTAACCGCTATTAATGTTGAAACAATCGGATAATACTTTGTATATTGCTTAAAATTTTCTGTTCTACTAAACATAACTCCACCTCAATTTACAATTATTATACATGGCTTTTTAGAAATAGGAAAAGGAGAAGTTCAAATGATTAAAGGAATTGGTCTCGACATTGTAGAAATTGACCGTATTGCAAAAGCAATGAAAAGAACAAATAAATTTAAAGATCGCATTTTAACTGAAAAGGAAAGCGTTTTGTTTGATGCACATTCAGAAACTCGTAAGATTGAATTTTTAGCTGGAAGATTCGCTGCAAAAGAAGCATTTTCAAAGGCATTAGGAACTGGTATTGGTGAAGAATGTAAGCTTCATGATATGGAAGTTTTAAGAGGGGAAGCTGGAAACCCGGTTTTATATTTCAAAGGACAGCTTGCGAATGGGTTTGTAAGTATAACACATTCTAAGCAATACGCTGCGGCACAAGTAATATTATTACAATAAATAATGATAAACAAAGCTTGCGCCATATAAAATATTAAAAAAGCTCATCACTAAAAGTTGTGGATGACATTATTAAAACGTCTGCCATTTAGATAAGTTAATTGGCGTGAAGACTGAACGCTCTCATTCGGAGCGGGAATCAACCCTACGTTATGGTAATAGGCTATTAAAAAGAAAAATAAATTTCTGAGTGAAGATAAATATATTGCCCTTGTTCAAATGACATAACTGACAAATACGGTTCATATATTGTCGTAGTGGATTTGAAAGAAGGAAAGGGTGAAAGCGTGGGCAACCGAATAGTTAAATGGCTCGTCTTATTTTGTACGATATTACTTTTATCGGCATGTGGTACAGACTCACAGGAAAAAGTGTTGAAGAAAGTTAATGGGAAATGGGCAGAATCAAATGGTTATGAGTTGAATGCTACGATGGAGATTAAATCTGGTGGAGATCCAAAAAAATATGATGTAAAAGTTTGGCATACGAAACCTGATTTCTATCGCGTAGAAGTAGTAGAAAGTGGGAAAGATGTTTCGCAAATGATAGTGCGAAATGCAGATGGAGTTTTTGTTGTTACGCCTACATTAAACAAAATGTATAAATTCCAAAGTGATTGGCCAAAGAAAAATAGTCAAGCTTATTTAATAGGTGCACTAGCAGAAGATTTAGCTCAAGATAAAAATTTAGTCATGAAAGAAGAGGACAAAGCATATATATTTGAAGCGGCTACTAGAAATAGCTATAAAAATAGTATGCCCCATCAAGTTATAACAGTTGATAAGAAAACAATGCTTCCAACTTCCGTAGTAATCATGAATGATGTAAAAGAAGAACAAATCCGTATCACATTTAAAAATATTAAATTAGGTGTTCAACACGCGGCTAAAGAGTATGCAGTTGAGCAATTTACAGAATCGGATGAAACAAAAGGTGAACAAGCTACACCACCAGAAAAAGATAAAAAAGACAACAAAGACGGTAAGGAGAGCAACAATAACCCGAATGGAAATGAAGAGAAAAAGGCAGTAAGTGCAGAAGCCGAAAATAAAGAGTTCCAAACACACTACCCTGTTGTAAATTTAGAAAATACGAAGATGGTGGATGAGAAAGTTATGCGAGAGGGTGGAATGGATCGTGTCATCTTAACATTCGACGGTGATAAGCCATTTACGGTCATGCAACAGCCAGTTACGAAAGAGGCTGCTATGTTGCCAGTATCGTCTCCTGGTGATCCGGTAGATTTAGGCTTTACGATTGGTGCAATTACCGATACCTCTATTAGCTGGGAAAAGGATGGTGTTGAATTCTTTGTAGCCTCTAGTAAATTGACTCGTGAAGAAATGGTGCAAGTAGCCACTTCTATGACAATAGGTAGTATGAAATAATTTTTCTAGCTACAGCTTTCTAGATGGAAAGCTGTAGCTGGTTAAGTAAAATAGTACAGTTTTGAAGAAAATTAACACTGTTTAGAAGTTGTTAAGTCATATATGATAAAAGTTAAAGGAAATTAGTTTAAAATAGAATAATATATGTAAAAATAGTGTATAAAAGGAAATTTATTCAATACATATTGTTTTAATAAAAAATAAAGAGGGTATTCTAATGGAGACACAGCAATATTTTAGACCAACTAAAGCAGTAGTAGACTTACAAGCAATTCAACAAAACGTAAAAAATTTGAAAAAGCTACTTCGACCAAATGTTCAAATTATAGCTGTCGTAAAGGCAAATGCATACGGTCACGGAGATGTAGCCGTTGCAAAAGCAGCACTTGAGGCAGGTGCAACAATGCTTGCAGTGGCAACGCCCGACGAAGCATTACATATTCGAGCACATTTTGAAGAGCCAGACATACTAATATTAGGTGCCTCTCCAGTTTCATTTGCACCATATGCTGCCCAGCAGCGCATTATTCTTACGGCATTTGCAAGTGAATGGGTACAGCAAGCAGCACCTTTCTTAGCTAATGAAGCAAAACCTTTACGACTACATATTAAAGTAGATAGCGGAATGGGCAGAATTGGCGTTCGTTCAGAGCAAGATTTATTGGATCTATATCAAACAATACAGAATACAGTGAATGTGGAGCTTGATGGGATATTTACACATTTTGCGACTGCGGATGAGGAGGATACTTCATACTTTGATAGACAAGTACAATTTTTTGAGAAATGTGTAACTACATTGCCTGAAAAACCTAGACTTGTGCATGCATCAAACACGGCTACATCTTTAGTAAAAGATGCGCATTTACAATTTGATGCTGTTAGATATGGAATATCGATGTATGGATTATCACCATCTTCTTATGTAGAAGGTATTTTACCATTTCCGTTACAGCCAGCGTTTTCGCTTGAGAGTGAGCTTGTTCATGTGAAACAGTTACAAGCAGGTGATTCGGTAGGCTATGGAGCTACTTTTGAGGCTCCTTCGGATATGTGGATAGGAACAATACCAGTAGGCTATGCTGATGGAGTAATTCGTAAATTAGGTGGACAAGAAGTACTAATTGATGGACAAAGAATGCCGATTGTTGGACGAATTTGTATGGATCAATGTATGGTTGCCTTGCCTAAAGCATATGCTATAGGTGAGAAAGTAACACTCATTGGTCGTCAAGGACATGATGCTATTTCAATGAATGAATGGGCAGCAAAGCTTGAAACCATTAATTATGAAGTACCATGCATTATTACAGCGAGAGTTCCTAGAGTATACATTTAATCTGTAGATTCAATCTAAAAAAGTACTTAAGGTTTAAATTAGGATAAATGAATATTATATTTAAACACTAAACAACTTGGTAAATAACAATATAAAAGATTTACTAAGAAGCTGAGTCATTCATATTTTGTGATGAATTGCAAGGTGAATTAATCGGCATATACCTTCGACAACCTACATATTTTTACAACTTGGACTTTAAATTGTCAGATATTTTGTCATTTCGTGTCTTTTCAACAATATCTTTCAATGGTAGAATGGGTAGTAATGAAAAGTGGATGGTTCCGTTGGAGGTGCTTGCTGTGTACGAGAAAAAGTTAAGAGAAGCTACAATTGCTGTTCAGGATAGACTGTTTCTACAAACAAAGGAAGTAATTGAGAGTGAATCTTTTGCGCGTATTTTGTCGCGCAAAGTTTTAATGCAGGAGCAACCAAATCAAATACGGGAAGCTATGATGAAAGGATATGTTGAAATGTCTCATATAAATCTGAGTATTGCAAGTGAATGCTTGCATGCAGAATATGAAGCACAACATACGGTGGAGCGTCTCGTTAGCGGGGGATGACACTTTGAATGTAAAACGTGGTGACGTTTTTTTTGCAGATTTATCGCCGGTAGTTGGGTCCGAGCAAGGGGGCACAAGGCCGGTGCTGATTATTCAAAATGATATTGGCAATCGATTTAGTCCGACTGTCATCATCGCAGCTATCACTGCACAGATTCAAAAAGCAAAATTACCGACACACGTTGAAATTAATGCTGAAAAGTATGGTTTTGAACGTGATTCGGTTATTCTGCTTGAGCAGGTGCGGACGATTGATAAGTCAAGATTGACAGATCGTATTACACAACTTGACCATGCGTTGATGGAAAAAGTTGATGGTGCATTGATGATTAGTTTAGGGCTTGTTAAATTTTGATATACATATGTGTATAGTGGCATCGAGATGGATTTTCATCTCGATGCTTATTTATTTTTATTCAGTAATGTTTTCTGTGCGAAAGCGAAGCGACAGCAACAAATGTTTTCTGTGCGAAAGCGAAGCGACAGCAACAAATGTTTTCTGTGCGAAAGCGAAGCGACAGCAACAATTACGCCAAGGCGAAATTGGTACTGTACTCTCAAATACTTTATTACCATAAATTGAAATCGTTATTCAAAAATGGTATTAATAGATTTAAGATATACTCAAGATCTATATTTTGAATAGATTTTTGAAAAAATATCGAGAGAATTAAGAAAATATAAGTAGAACTTTATCTTCGTTCAGCAACGGGTGTTTGTTTGTGCGAAAGCGTAGTGTTAACGTAGCGACGCAACAACAACGATAAATGTTTTTGTAGCAACAGTGCAATTACGCCATGGTAAAAATTGATAAGCTGATCTGAAAAATTAAAGTGTAAGAGTATAACTCCGAAAGGAATTGGGGGGGCAACAGTGACAATTAAGTCTTCGGTTGAAATTATTACTGAGTGGGATATAGTAGCAGCGAGACAACTGGGGCGTGACGAAGCGAAGGCGCTTGGATTTGACACTGTTGATCAGGCACGAATCACCACAGCTATAAGTGAACTAGCCCGAAATATATATTTATATGCAAGGATAGGTGTCATTGAAATTGAAAAAGTTGAAACAGACACTGAGAAGAAAATAATTGTTATTGCAACTGATCAGGGCCCAGGAATAGACGATGTTCGGAAAGTGATGGAGGATGGCTACTCCACTTCGGGAGGGCTCGGTGCAGGTTTACCAGGCGTTAATCGATTGATGGACAATATGGTTATTCAATCGGTTATGGGAGAAGGAACAACGATAAGAGCTGAAAAATGGCTGCGTTAGGATGTGAAATTTTTGGAACATTTAGAATCTCAATATAAAAAGATTTTGGCGGATTATATGACCGATCAAACTGAAAAGAATTTGTATATTGCTCAAAATTTCACTCGCCAGGTAATCCAAAAGAATATACCTCCAGAGGATGTTGTCAGTGTTCATAAAAACGCAGTTGAGAAACTATTTCCACGTAGAATGAGTGAAGAACAGCTTGCATATGATTTTCTTATCGAGGTTATGGTGCATTATGGAATGGTTCATAGGGAGCACCAAAGTTTATTACAAAAACAAGCAGAGTATGAAATGGAAATGAAAATCGCTACAAACATTCAGAAAACATTACTTAAAACAGACGTACCACAACTTGCAAGTATTGATATAGGAATGATATCTATTCCCAAACGGAAGATGAATGGAGATTATGTACATTTTTTATACAATCGAGAGGATTATTTGAGTGTAGCTGTGACAGATGTGGTAGGTAAAGGTGTTCCCGCTGCATTATGTATGTCAATGGTGAAATACGGTCTTGAAACGTTAGAACATGCATATAAAGATCCTTCATATGTATTAGAGGTCATCAATCGAGTAATTGAAAAGAGTGTAGACGACAGTATGTTCGTTTCTATGTTTTACGGTTGCTTGGATATGCGAAAGAGCATTTTTTCTTATGCTTCTGCAGGTCACGAACCGGCTCTCCATTATTGCGCTAAACATAATCAATTTTTCCCTTTGGAATCGACAGGATTATTACTTGGGGTGTTACCAGAAACGAAATATTCGTACAAAGAAATTGTTTTAGAAGAAAATGATATCGTAATAATGATGACGGATGGTGTTACGGAATTCAGAACGCATGATGAAATGAATTCACGAAAGGTCATTACATCGCTATTATTGGAAAATAAATACTTATCAGCTCAACAATTATGTAATCTCCTTTATAAACAAATTGAAGAAATACAGGATTTTAAACTATCTGATGATTTTACAGTTGTGATTATAAAAAAATAGGGTTTCAACCTTTGTAATTACGGGAATAGAGTTAACAAATATGGTGGAGGTGTGCTGTATGGATATGTCGATACACTTTAAAGAACTAGATAATAAATTATACGGATTTATTGAGGGCGAAATAGATACTTATACTGCTTCACGTCTTAGGGAGGAATTAGAGGCAGTGAAAATTACTGAAGGATTAGAAATAGTACTTAATTTATCAAAAGTCAATTATATGGATAGTACAGGGTTAGGTATTTTTGTTGCCTTTTATAAAAGAACGTTACGTGAAAATGGAAAAGTTAAACTTGTAGGTTTGTCGAATAGATTACAAAGGTTGTTTGAAATTACTGGTTTAAGCGATTTAATGGATATTGAAACTGATAAAAAGGTGGAATTACGAAGATGAAGGAATTTGATTATATTGAGATAAGGGTTCCTGCAAAACCGCAATTTGTCAGTGTGATTCGATTGACGGTTTCTGGCTTAGCTAGTCGTGTTGGGTTTAATTATGATGATATTGAGGATTTAAAAATTGCAGCAAGTGAAGCGGTAACGAATGTTGTACATCATGCATATAAGGACGAAGAAGAAGGAGAAATCGTCATTGGTTGCGCTTTGTATGAAAATAAAATAGAAATGATGATTGCAGATTACGGCAGTAGTTTCAATTTTGAGGAAATCAAGTCGAAAGTTGGTCCGTATCATCCTGAAGAGGGGATTGCGGGTCTACGAGAAGGTGGTTTAGGGCTTTATTTAATGGAAACTTTGATGGATGAGGTGATGATAAATAACGATGGTGGCGTAACTGTTTTCATGACAAAGTATGTTGCTAGAGAGCAGGTGGAAAAAAATGTCGAAAGAATCACCACATAAAACTTCGTCCAAGGAAGATATATTAAGGTGGATTGCGTTGTATCAATTAACAGAGGATGATGAAGCACTAACAAATTTAGTGATGCATTATCAATATTTAGTTGAGTCCATTGCACGCAAATATTCGAATGGTAAATCTCATTATGATGATATTGCTCAAGTAGGTATGCTGGGGTTGCTAGGTGCAATTAGACGTTTTAATCCTAATGTTGGTTGGAGCTTTGAAGCATTTGCTGTACCAACGATTGTTGGGGAAATTAAGCGCTTTTTACGTGATAAAACTTGGGATGTTCATGTACCAAGGCGAATAAAAGAACTAGGACCGCGCATTAAAGCAACAGTGGAAGCGTTGATAATTGAGTTGCAGCGTTCTCCATCTATTAAGGAGATCGCGGATCAATTAGAAGTGAAAGAAGAAGAGGTCTTAGAGGCTATGGAGATGAGCCGTAGTTATCATGCTCTTTCTATGGATCACTCAGTAGAGTCAGATTCTGACGGTAGCACAGTAACGTTATTAGATATGATGGGTAAAGAAGATGATGGCTTTGAATTGACTAATAAAAGAATGATTGTTTCTGACGCTATGAGTATTTTAGATGAGAGAGAAAGAGAGATAATTCAGCTTACATATTTAGAACAACTCACTCAAAATGAAGTTGGGGAACGATTAGGGATTTCTCAAATGCATGTATCAAGAATACAAAGGAAGGCAATAAAAAAGTTACAGGAATTTATCTTAGTAAGTGATGGTGTTTCGCTCTGAAATTTTTGGGGCGAGGTGGCTGTTCCAGACACAATTTTGCTAAAGTATAATTGATTGAATAGTTTACTCTTCTTTTAGAGTAGACTATTTTTTTGCAATTTTAGTAAAGTGTAATGGTAAAATGAAAAGAAAAAGGTAGTGATGATGTGGAACAAAAGCAAATATTACAACTCATTGCAAAGGATGTAGCTATTAAGCCAGGTCAAGCTGATGCTGTTATTAAATTATTAGAAGAAGGAAATACCGTGCCATTTATTGCACGTTATCGAAAAGAAGCTACTGGGTCCCTTGATGAGGTACAGATTAAAGCTGTAGAGGATCGTTATCACTACATACAGCAGCTTGAACAACGCAAAGAAGAGGTTATACGATTAATTCAGGAGCAAGATAAACTAACACTTGAATTAGAACAAGCTATTCAAGCAGCAACTGTTTTACAGCGTGTAGAGGATTTATATCGACCTTATAAACAAAAACGCCGAACAAAGGCAACGATAGCGAAAGAAAAAGGGTTAGAACCTCTTGCAGATCTTTTATTAGAGTATCGTAGTGATGCTTTAGAACAATTAGCAATGGCTTTCGTAGATGAGGAGAAAGTTGCTAATGTAGAGGATGCGCTAGCTGGGGCTCGAGATATTTTAGCTGAGCGCTTTGCTGATGAAGCGGCAATCCGTGAAAAAATTCGTACGTATTCCTGGAAAGATGGAGTACTCGTAACAAGTGTCAAGAATGCAGAGGCAGACGACAAAAACGTTTTCGAAATGTATTACGAATATGAAGAGCCAGTAAATCGTATTGTTCCACACCGTATTTTAGCTGTAAATCGTGGTGAGAAAGAAGAAATAATAAAAGTAGCGATTCATGTATCAATAGATCGAGTATTGATGATTATGTGGAAGGAATGGATTCCTGCAACAGGTTCTTCACCCGCAATTGCCGAGGTGAAGTTAGCGATTGAGGATTCGTACAAGCGTTTAATTCAGCCTTCTATAGAACGAGAGTTACGAAATGAACTTACTGAAAAGGCAGAGACTCAGGCTATCCACATTTTCTCTGAAAATTTGCGTAATCTTTTATTACAGCCTCCAATGAAAGGGAAGTATGTATTGGGTGTTGATCCGGCGTACCGTACAGGTTGTAAGTTAGCTGTTGTAGATGAAACTGGGAAAATGTTAGAGGTTACAGCCATTTATCCACATCCGCCAAAGCCAGATGTAGCAAAATCGAAAGCGGTTGTGAAAGAGATTTTAGCAAAATACCCAATAACTATAATTGCTATTGGTAATGGTACTGCCTCACGCGAAACAGAACAGTTTATAGCAGATGTATTGAATGAGCTTGAAACTGATACGGCCTACGTTATTGTCAATGAAGCAGGGGCATCTGTTTATTCAGCGTCTGAAATTGCCCGTGCAGAGTTTCCTGATTTACAGGTAGAACAGCGTAGTGCGGTTTCTATTGCGCGTCGTTTGCAAGACCCGTTGTCGGAGTTAGTTAAAATTGAGCCTAAAGCAGTTGGAGTAGGTCAGTATCAGCATGATGTCTCTCAAAAGAAATTGACGGAGTCCTTAACATTTATAGTAGAGACAGCTGTAAACCAAGTCGGTGTTGATGTTAATACAGCTTCAGCTTCCCTACTGCAATACGTTTCTGGATTATCTAAAACGGTTGCGGAGAATATTGTGAAGGTACGAGAGGAAACTGGACAATTTACTACACGTGCTCAACTAAAGAAAATTCCACGACTTGGTGCTAAAACATATGAACAAGCAATTGGTTTCTTACGTGTTCCAGAAGCAAAAAATGCATTTGACGCTACGGGCATTCACCCTGAAAGCTATAGTGTAGCCGAGCAGATTTTAAAGGTAGCACAAATTGATAAAAAAGAGCTTGGGATGCAGAAGGCAGAGGAGGCTATTGCAAAACTAGATGTAGAAAAATTAAGTGGAGTTTTAGATATTGGAGTTGTCACAATTCAGGATATCGTGGATACATTAATGAAACCAAGTCGCGATCCACGCGATGCATTCCCTCAGCCTCTGCTGAAAACAGATGTATTAAAAATGGAAGATTTACAAGTTGGGATGGAATTGCAAGGTACAGTGAGAAACGTAGTTGATTTTGGAGCGTTTGTAGATATTGGCGTGAAGCAGGATGGGCTTGTGCATATTTCAAAGTTACAAAAAAGACGTATTAAACATCCATTAGAGGTTGTTGCTCTCGGTGACATTGTGACGGTTTGGGTAGAACAAATAGATGTCAAAAAAGGGCGCATTTCACTAACGATGCTACCACCTAAAGATCAAACTATTGAAGCGTAATTAATTTTGCATTGGCGTAATTGTAGCAGACGCTTCGCTTTCGGTACAGATAAATTACTATCCGTTAATGCGGGATAAATAAATACCACACTGTCTATACTACGCAGTGTGGTATCTTATTGTTAGAGGTGATATAGCTATGAACAATGAGGAACTACAAAGTCTTGTTAGTCGAATATCATTAGAAAGTTTCCAGAAGCCATTCATGCATCGAGCATATTTTAATTCAAGGCTACGTTCAACAGGTGGACGTTATCTTTTGCAATCGCATAATATTGAAGTTAATCCAAAAGCTTATGAATTGTATGGTATTAGCGAAATAGAAGGTATAGTTCGACACGAATTATGTCATTATCATTTACACTTGGAAGGCAAAGGGTATCAGCATCGAGACAAAGATTTTCGAGAGCTATTAATAAAAGTGAACGCTCCTCGTTTTTGCTCAGTATTGCAAATCTCTAAAATATCTCAGAAAAAACAACGTCGCCTTTATACATATACATGTGTAAAATGCCAACAATTATATGTAAGAAAAATTAGAATGAATGTGGGAAAATACTGTTGTAGCAAGTGTTTAGGACGTTTAAAACTAGTGGAATGAAAAAAATAATAAAAAAGGGTTGACGTTCATTATAGATGTCTCTATAATAGTAAAAGTCGACAAGATAACGACGATAAAATATGAATTATTCCGAAGTAGCTCAGTTGGTAGTAGCACCTGACTGTTAATCAGGTTGTCGCAGGTTCGAGTCCTGCCTTCGGAGCCATGGCCCCTTGGTCAAGTGGTTAAGACACCGCCCTTTCACGGCGGTAACACGGGTTCGAATCCCGTAGGGGTCATTTTGTTATTTTAATTCATAAAAGTATAGTAATATTGGTCCCGTGGTGTAGCGGTTAACATGCCTGCCTGTCACGCAGGAGATCGCCGGTTCGATCCCGGTCGGGACCGCCACTTATTGGGGTATAGCCAAGCGGTAAGGCAACGGATTTTGATTCCGTCATGCCTAGGTTCGAATCCTAGTACCCCAGCCATTCATATCTTAATTTGAGCCATTAGCTCAGTTGGTAGAGCATCTGACTTTTAATCAGAGGGTCGAAGGTTCGAGTCCTTCATGGCTCATCATTTTAAGAAAAAAGGTTGACTTTTTGAATTGTCGTAGTATAATAAAAAAAGTTCCTAATTGAATGCGGTCGTGGCGGAACGGCAGACGCGCTAGGTTGAGGGCCTAGTGGGGGCAACCCCGTGGAGGTTCAAGTCCTCTCGGCCGCACCAAGTCAGTTTATGAATTTATATATTATGCGCCCGTAGCTCAATTGGATAGAGCGTCTGACTACGGATCAGAAGGTTATGGGTTCGACTCCTGTCGGGCGCGCCATTTTAAATAAATACAATTTACCATGCGGGTGTAGTTTAATGGTAAAACCTCAGCCTTCCAAGCTGATGTCGTGAGTTCGATTCTCATCACCCGCTCCAAATATTTTTTAAAAACTTGTTGACATACAAAATTTTATATTGTATGATATAAAAGTTGTCGCTACAAGATAATGACATGAACCTTGAAAACTGAACAAGCAAAACGTAATCAATAAAGTTTTTACTAGCTAACCTTGAGTTAGTGAACGAAACAAAATTTTGGACATCAAA
>NZ_JBIWFC010000030.1:0-39246 GCF_044762845.1 Lysinibacillus sp. NPDC096382 | reverse complement strand
GGCTCGGCGCTCGCCCGCGGAAAGCGAGCGGAATGCTTCGGAAAACAACAGTAGAGTCACAGTGCCAAATGAAAAAAGCGAGGTATTCAACGATTAAATCGTTGAATACCTCGCAATGTGAAAAGATATAGACTTTTTCAGTGCCCTCCTCACGTCCGAGTGATCTTTTGTAACCAGTTTAATGCTTTTGACATATTATTTGTTCATTGGACATAGCACACAGCTTCTAGCAACGACACGTTGTTACATATAGTTATTTGCAAGCCCATACTGAATAAGCTCAGCTTTATTACTTAAATCGAGCTTTTGCATAATATTTGATTTATGATTTTCAACCGTTTTACTACTAATATATAGCTGCCCAGCAATTTGGATATTCGTATACCCTAGAACTGTTAACCTCATTATCTCCTGCTCACGCACAGTTAAAATGCATTGATCTTCATGCCCTTTATGTTCAAATAATTTATCCATCTGCTCCTGTGGAATACCAACGTTGTAATATATGCGACCACTATATACAGCATGGATAGCCTCATAGAGAATTCCACCTTGACTATTTTTTAAAATATAGCCATGGGCTTCAACAGCAATCGCTTTTTGAATATAAGCAACTTCATTGTGCATTGTTAACATAATAATTTTGACGTTAGGCATTTGCTTATGAATTTCTTGAGTAGCCGTAAATCCATCTAACCCATTCGGAATGGAAACGTCCATCAAAATGACATCCGGGTTTAATGATATTGCCTGAGTGATCGCCTCCGCTCCATCACCCGCTTCACCTACAACCTCTATATCCATATAATTTTCCAATAAAAGAACAATTCCTTTACGGATTAGCACATGATCATCTACTACTAAAACACGAATCATCTAAAGTCATCCTTCCAATTAGGTACTTGGATGCTAATTTGTGTACCTTTATTGTGAGCTGAAGTAATATTAAAAAATCCGCCTAATAATGTAATTCGCTCCTCCATATGCTTTAAGCCAAGCCCTTCTTTCTTCACTTGCTGTAGATTAAATCCTACGCCATCATCTTCTATATTGAGCGTTAAATTTGTAGCTTTCTTTTCGAGCCGAATGACGACTTTAGAAGCTTTGGCATATTTAGTAATATTGTGTAAAGCCTCCTGTACGACGCGATAAATATTGATTTCCACAGATGGATGACAACGTTCTTCAAAATCTGTTTCTAACGATATAGTAATATCAGGATGTACCTTTTGCACTGAATCGACAAGAGTGCCTAATGTAGGTGTAATCCCTAACTGATCAATGCTATGAGGGCGAAGTTGATAAGAGTACAGCTTAATATCATTCATTACTTGCTCTAGCTCATTGCGTACTTCTTCAATATACATATTTAGCTTTTCATTGTTTTTGACATAAGATTCAATCGCTTGTAGTGCAACAGATACTGTATATAATGATTGACCAACGCCATCATGTAATTCCTGCGCAAGCCTTTTATGTTCTTCCTCTTTTGCCTCAATCAGCTTTTTAATAATAAGCTTTGAAATCCGGGCCTCTTCTTCCTTTAACTGAAGGGTCTGA
The DNA here is from genome assembly GCF_044762845.1 of Lysinibacillus sp. NPDC096382. Taxonomy (NCBI): domain Bacteria; kingdom Bacillati; phylum Bacillota; class Bacilli; order Caryophanales; family Bacillaceae; genus Lysinibacillus; species Lysinibacillus sp. NPDC096382. The sequence continues at coordinate 37,686 of NZ_JBIWFC010000030.1, read as the reverse complement.
TCTCGCAATACTAGCAGAAACTCTTGCTCGTTTGTTTTACCGTCTGTATACATCAATGCCGTGCTCATTTCAACATCTATCTTACTACCATGATACGTCGGCATTTTCGATAAAAAATAGGGAATCTCATTATGCTCTATTAAATAACATGTATGTTCGCTTGGAGACTTTTGACGGTTTTCACAAAATGAACAAAAGGGCACTCGATCTCCTAATTTCCATCCTGTTAACCGCTCCGCCGAGGGATTCATCATTAAAATCTCACGTTTGTGATTCATAATCATAATTCCATCTTGAATATATTGAAATATTTGCTGTAAATATAGCTGTTCTTTCTCCAATTTAAACACACTCCAGACTTAAAATTGAAAGTACAACAAGAATCAATGCATTCCTTTAAGTTTCCTTGTTACCAACCAACATACTTTGCCCTATACTTTTTCTTCAATCAAGCTATAACTCTTAACTTCATGCCCTGCTTTCCGAATGATACGAACACTCATATTTTTTTCTAACTGTGTTGATGCAATAATATGAAGGGGCTTTTTTGGTAGTTCATGTATGTGACGGACCAAATAGGAAATCGGTAAATTTAATGCATTTGGTGTAAGTGATTTGTAAGAATCATTGTAATCACGTACATCCACTATCACCGTTCCCACATTTAACTCTTGCGGTAAACACTCCTGTATTTGACGCACTGGGACATGGCGTTTATAAATAATTCTACCAATAATAAGAAGGAATATACTCAAACTTACAATAATCATTTTTTAACCCCTTTTAACGAGAAAAAGGTTGTCTAAATTCGTTTAACTTTTACAGACGAGTCTCATAATCCATTTTTATTAAACATAACGATTGCTACTTCTCATCTTCCAAAGTACTAAGCAAAGAAAAATAGCAGACTAGTATTACTAGTATGCTATTTTTCTTTTAGAACAACCTCTTTAAATAAAATTTTCTTTTTTAACCATTACCTCTTGTTGCCAGGCCATGTAGCCGCCCGTTAAATTTACAATGTTATGAATGCCATTTGCTTTCAGTACACTTACAGCAATTGCAGAACGAGCGCCGCCTTGGCATTGTACAACAATTTTTTTATCTGTTTGCAATTCATCTAAACGTTTAGACAATGTACCAACCATAATATGCTGAGCGTTTTCAATATGCCCCGCATCATATTCTGTTTGATTGCGCACATCCAGCACATGAACTTTTTCATTTTCAATTAATGGTTTCGCTTCTAAAGGCGTTATATTTTCATAACTTTCTAGAGCATTAGCCTCTTCCAAAACTTTCGTCACATCCCCATAACCAACAACATTGTCGATACCAATAGAACGTAAAGCTATTAAAATATCATCCAGTTGCGAAGGATTAATTAGTAAATATAATGGTTTTGTATAATCTACTAGCCAACCAGCCCAATTTGTCAATGAATTATTGTAAGGAATGTTTAGTGTACCTGCGATAAATCCTTGTGAAAAGTCTTCCGCTGGACGTGTATCAATAACTTGCTTTCCATCCGCAAGAAGTTGAGCAACCTCTTCATAGCTTGACACGACCTTCACTGGTGATAGATTCTTAATAAGCTCTATCCCTACTTTATTGACACGTTTCATAACAGCGAAATAATAAGGAGGTTCCGGTTGCCCATCTAGTAACGCGTCAATAAATTTTTGCTCATCATCAAATTGCATAGCCCAGTTGAATTGTTTCTCATACCCAACTGTTGAAGACGGCACAGCTCCTAATGCTTTACCGCAAGCACTACCTGCTCCATGAGCCGGCCAAAGCTGCATGTAATCTGGTAAAGCCTTAAAGCGTTCTAATGATTTAAACATTGCTTTGGCGCCCGATAATGATGTACCCTGAATCCCAGCAGCTTTTTCTAGTAAATCAGGGCGTCCAATATCACCTACAAAGACAAAGTCCCCCGTAAAAATCCCCATTGGTTTATCTGCTACGCCGCCACGATCCGTTAATAAGAAGGAGATACTTTCAGGCGTATGCCCAGGTGTGTGCATAACTTTAAAGATAAGATTACCTATACTAAATTCATCACCATCTTTTAATAATTGATGAGGAATACCTTCCAGGTTTTGATATTTCCAATCAGCATCCCCTTCATCGGAAATATACATCTTTGTTCCAACACGGTCTGCTAACTCACGAGACCCCGCTACAAAATCAGCATGGATATGCGTTTCTAATGCGCCAACAATTTGCATCTTTTCTTTTTCTGCTAATGCAAGATAGGGTTCAATATTACGCATCGGGTCAACAATGATCATTTCACCTTTCGCCTGACATCCCACAACATAAGAAGCGTGTGCTAATTTTTCATCGTAAAAATATCGTAATAACATGTGTAAAACTCCCCTTTATACTTAGTTTTTTTCTTTTAAAATATCTAATGCCGATTGGACATAATTAAGTGATTTTTGAACAGCAGGATCTTTCAGCCATTTAACAATTGAAAAAACATTAATATGCTGAGGCTTTTCTTCTGCTCTTTGCTGTACCATTTTTAAGAAATCCAAACCTGTCTTTCCTTTTTCAACATACGGATCGATATAGCTCTTTAAATTATTCATTGTATATTCTGTCGTTTGTTTATCCTGAAGTACTGCTTTTCCAAAATCAACGATGTTTTCTAACTGATGAATGATTTGAACAAGCTTTGGCAATTTCTCTATAAGCTGTACAATAGCTGTTATCGTTTCTGAGCCTACATTATAAGTAGTGACAAATTGTTCGTATCGATCTATTGTCTTTTCATCCGTCAATACCGCTTTTCCAAAATCCACAACATTTTCAGCTGAATCTATCGTTTGCTCTACATTCGGTAATTTATCCAACAATCGCTGTAAAGAGTGTCGGACTTCTGGTTTCTCAAGCGTTTCGATTATTCGATATAATTCTTCGCTCATACTTACCGTTGCATTAGCCATGCTTGTCGCCTCCCTTCATTTGTAATTACATTGTGCCTTTCAACATGCCATCCCAGTACATGACAGGCAGTAAATCCTTTTTCATGAAATACATACTGGATCTTTCCACTGCCTGGTTAAAAGGCATAGATTCGACAGGCTCTTTATTGTAATCAAACTCAGCTAGTATCAGTTTGTTGTAGCCTGTTACAATCGGGCAAGAAGAGTAACCATTATACATTTGTGTCATTGGCTGTTGTCGCATTAATGCAATAAGATTTTGTGCAACAACAGGCGCTTGCTTGCGTATAGCTGCACCCGTTTTGGAGGTTGGGAGATTGGCATTGTCACCTATTCCAAAAACATTGCTATACTTGTTATGTTGCAAAGTAAATTTGTCGACATCTACCCAGCCACATTCGTCTGCTAATGCACTTGTTCGAATAAATGCAGGTGAACACATATAAGGTGTTACATGAATCATGTCGTATTTTATTTGTTCTAATATGCCCGTATCTAAATTTTCAAAGATAGCTATTTTTTCATCAGCCTTAATTTCAATCAAATTACGACGGAATCGAGCATCAATATTTTTCCGCTCAATTACCTTTTCAAGTGCTTCACGGTATTTTAAAACATCAAAAATTGCTGGATTGGCCGAACCAAAAATAACGTTAATATTGTCACGAACATTGACGTTATTAAAATGGTCCTCTGCTAAATGCATAATTTTCTGTGGAGCACCGCCACATTTTACTGGAGTGTTTGGATGTGTAAATAATGCTGTTCCCTCTTTAAAATTACGGATTGTTTCCCACGTATAATCCACATGCTTAAAAGAGTAATTACTGCATACACTTTTAGTCCCAAGTGCTTCCTTCAGCCCTTTAATAGCACCCCAGTTAATCTCTATCCCACCGGCGACTACTAAAAAATCATACGTGTATGTTGTACCATCTTGTGTTAGCACCTGGTTTTGATTGGGAGCAAAACTACTAACAGCTTCTTTTAACCAAACAGCTCCTTTAGGAATAACGGACCTCATTTCACGTTCAGAGTCCCATTTATTTGCTGCACCACCTCCCACCAATGTCCAGAGTGGTTGATAATAATGTTTTTCTGCAGGATCTATGATGGCAATCTCCCCTTGAAGCGAATGAGATTGACGAAGTAAACGTGCAGCTACTGAAATGCCAGCAGTTCCTCCTCCAACGATGACTACTTTAAAAGAAGTCTTCATGTGTACATCCTCCTTATCATGCTGTCTTTCGTATACAACTTTTACACCTTAATAATAGGTATAAGAGAGAGCTGTTCATATAGGGGTAATCCCCTAAAAAAATTACACACCAATACTCAAATAGCACAAAAAGGCAGTACAAGGTGAATGTTTCATCACTTGTACTGCCCAAATTAACAGTGTTTTCTTTACTTTATCAATCAAAAACGAGCTCATTATCATAACGCGGTGTTGATTCTTCGAGGCCAAAAAACTCCTATTTACATTTAAACTTTATGACAAACACTGTACCTTCCTCTCCCGATTGGACACTAATGGTACTATTGTGTAAATCAATTAATTGCTTAGTAATAGCCAATCCCAGGCCTGTACCCGTTGTATCATCTGTAGTATTCGTACCTCGATAATATCGCTCAAAGAGGTTATCGAGCTCCTCCTGAGGAATTCCCGGACCTCGGTCGGCGATTGTCAGCATAATCTCCTGTCCTATATTTTGCGCTTCAACGTTTACCTTTGTACCGTCAGGCGTATATTTTTTAGCATTGGTTATGAGATTATCTAAAATGCGCTTTAATAAAAGCTCGTCCGCTTCCAACATAACATCCCCATATACGTTTACAGACACTTGCTCATCTGCAAATTGAGGTAACCACACATTAAGTGGTATCAATACTTTTTCAAGCTGGATCGCTCTATTTTTTAATTGGTACGTATATGTTAAGTCTTTTATAAGGGCATCCATGTACGTTGCCTTCTCCTGCATCGTAGTTGCAAAGACACGCATTTCTTCCTTCGTCCACTCATAATCCTCAGAAGCTAGCATTGTTGAATAACCATAAATAGAGCTTAACGGTGTCTTTAAATCATGGGATAAGCCTGTTATCCATTCCTCACGTAATCGCTCTGCATGCTTAATTTGCCTTTCGTTGGAAGAGAGGCGTTTTGATAAGTTATTAATCGATTCATCGACTGGCTGAAATAATTTAAATTTCCTCTTTAACTTCCCTGTCTTCCGATGATGGATATTTTTATCTCTTACTTTACTGTAGTCAAACTGCGTCAGTCGCTCGATACGAGATAATACATAAACGAGTGGCCGTACAAATTGACGAGAAATGCTAATCGATAAAAAGATGATCCCTATTAACAATATAATATGCCCACCAAAGAAGACGGAAACAAATAAAACCATCGCTTTATTAAAAGGCTCGTCAAATGGTTTGTACGCTGGATTCGGCATACGTACAACTAGTGTCGAGCCATCCTCTAAAGAAGCATTTCTTGAAAGCTCTTTATACTCAAAAATATCGTAGTTCTCTTCCAGCAATTGAGGCTTATGGAGCTTCTTATGGCGTTCACCAATGACTTCTACACGATCCCACTGCTCATTATAGATTTCAACAGATGCCTTCTTATCCTGCAAACGTTGGAGCAGTTCTGAAGAAATCTCCCCTTTATCCTTCCAATCTCGAACTACTTCCTCAAAAAGCGGTTGGACAGGTAAAGCCGGAAGGAATAACAAATGGTATTTAGGAATCTCCCACGTGTGCATCCCTGGCCGTTTAAGAGTCATTATTTCGTTATCTGTCATACTACATAGTTCACATGTGTCTCCCGTGTAATCAACAATGTCCATCGATTGATTGAACAAATATAATTGCCCCAAGTTCTCCTCAGCTCGCTTCGCTAAGTAATCAGCAATCTTAATGGAATTTCCTTTTTCTACGACAGCATCATCTTTAATTTCAGAAACACTCATTATATGAATATCGTCACCGACATGATGATTAATAAAGTATGCAAAAGACACCAAACTTATAATAAAGCCAGTAATAATTAGTAAATAAAAAATGATGAAATAAGATACAAAACGAAGCGTTAATCTTCTAGCTGGCTTCATGAATGAACATCTCCAACAAGTTTATAACCAATCCCCCTTACAGTAATAATGCAAGTTGGTTTACCCGGATTCTTTTCTATTTTTTCTCGCAGTTTTCGAATATGAACCATCACAGTATTATCATCAAACAAACAGTCACCCCATACACGCTCATAAATTTGCTCCTTCGATAATACTTGCCCTACATTTTCACATAAATATTTCAATAAGTAGAATAATCTACCGCTAATAATTTCTTTTGTACCATTTACAGTCACCTCTGCTGCATCGATATCGAATGTAAATCGACTACATGAAAATAAATGACTACTCGGAGCATCTTTTTCCTTCATATATCTGGTAAGCTGAACCTTCACCCTCGCAACAAGCTCAAGTGGATTAAATGGCTTCGTAATATAATCGTCTGCCCCGTTCATAAAACCTCGAAGCTTATCTGCATCACTACCTTTTGCCGTTAAAAAGAATATTGGCGCTTCACTTTGCTCTCGAATCATATTCGCCATATCAAGGCCGCTACCATCCGGGAGCATAATATCTAATAGATAGAAATCAAAAACCTTCGTTTCAATTTTCCTTGTTGCTTCTTGAACAGTGTCGCAAAGTGTAATGTTTAAAAATCCTTCTTTTCTTAAGATAATTTCAATCATTTCTGCAATTGCATATTCGTCCTCTAATACTAAAATTGACGCGTCTTGCATGCTATCACCTTCTTTTAAGAATACTTTAAGGTAGCCATCATTTTACTATAAGCTTTCTCAACTACACTATGTATAAGATAACCAATTAAGGAGATAAAACACAATGACAACTAACCGTGTTACCTTTATTGATACAATGCGTGGTTTTAGCTTATTCGGCATCTTAATGGCGAATTTGTTGATTTTCCAGTTTGGCATGTATGGTAAAGATGAACCAAAAGATCTATCCACCCTCGATAATGGAGCCTGGTATTTTGTAAAAATCTTTATAGAGGGATCCTTTATGCCGATCTTCACCATTTTATTTGGCTTCTCTCTTATTAAGCTGATAGAGTCTATTCGTAGAAAAAAAGATAAGAGTCGATGGTCCATTTTACGCCGCGCAACAGGGCTAATTGCTTTAGGTTTACTACATAAAACATTTTTATGGGACGGCGATATTTTATTTTCCTACGGGATGATGATATTGTTTTTAATTCCATTTATTAATCGTAAACCGAAAACTTTATTCATTTGGGCTGGTATCTTCTTAGTACTTATTACTAGCTTATCATTTGGTTCCACAGAAGAAACGAAAAAAGAACAGCAAGAGTTAGCAACCTATGTAGAAAAAGCTGACAATGTATACGCTAACGGGAGCTACTTAGACATTTTTAATTTCCGTGCAAATGATGTACCTCCGGGTATGGATGATGCAGGATTAGTCTTTATCTTATTAGTGTTCCTTGCACCAATGTATACCTCTGCATTGACCCTTTTCGGCATGGGGCTTGCTAAAAAGCGAGCTTTTGTGAATATGGAAGATGAAAAGAAATGGTATAAGCTCGGCGCTCTGCTTGTTCCAATAGGGCTAGCTTTAAAGAGTCTGAGTTTTATTATAGAAAGCAGTTTTTCCGGTATGCTGTTAATAGGTGGATCTGAATTATTAGCAGTTGGCTATGTCTGCCTCGCAGCTTTAATATATAAAACTCGCCCAGTACAACGTCTCGCTCCTGCCTTTGAGAGTGTCGGTAAACTATCATTAACTAATTATCTAATGCAAACTATTATTTGTACAACAGTATTTTATGGATATGGTCTAGGCTTATACGGCAAGTTAGGCGTGTTTGGCGGTATATTATTTGGAATCGTCGTGTATAGCTTGCAATGTGTTTTCAGCCTTGCCTATTTCAAGAAATTTAAACGTGGACCATTTGAATCCGTACTGCGTGTATGGACGAATTGGTCTTGGAACGGACAGATTAAAATAAAACAGAAAGGAAGTACTTTACATGAATAGTGGCTCCAAAGAGGACTTTACAGATACATGGTGGTTCTTAGGAATCTGTACTGCTGTAGCTGCCGTTTTAACACTATTTGCTTTTTAATATAACAATCAACTTTACTTGGGAACAACTATACAACAATATCTTGGAATTCGTTTTCGTTCGCCCCCTACTGTATACTATGACTACACATACTATACAGCTTAGGGGGCGTTTTTTTTGCTACAGCGAATAATTATTACTGGCTATAGACCACATGAATTGGGCATTTTTAATGACAAGCACCCCGGCATTGCCATTATAAAAAAAGCACTCGAAAACCGTCTGCGTATATTGATCGATGAAGGTTTAGAATGGGTGATTATTAGTGGCCAGCAAGGTGTAGAAACATGGGCTGCCGAGGTTATACTTATGTTAAGAAAGGAATTTCTTCATTTAAAATATTCTGTTATCACTCCTTTTTTAGAGCAAGAAAAAAATTGGCAGGAACATAAAAAAGAGAAATATCAAGCATTAGTAGCTCAAGCAGACTTCGTAACGAGTGTAACGAAAAAACCATACGAGGCTCCGTGGCAATTTATCGAAAAAGACAAATTCATTATCCAAAATACAGATGGTCTGCTGCTTATTTATGATGAAGAAAATGAAGGCTCCCCGAAATATATGAAACGTCTAGCAGAAAAATATATGGAAACACACGACTATATACTTTTGATGATTACCGCTTATGATTTACAAGTAGTAGCAGAAGAAATGCAGCAACAAGATTGGTAGGGAAAATATTGCTATAATTTTCCGATAATTATATACTTGAACTATATTAGTCTAGACTTATGGATCATCATAATAGTGTGTGGTTGATCTCCGTTCCGACTGGGCGCTTTCCAGGAGCCGTCCAGTCTCACTCCAATCAACTTATATAAAAAAATATCATACCTAATTTTAGGTGATAAGTACTAGCAATAGGTTACTTCTTTTTTTAAAATTCACATCTTTTTTCTACCCTTTAGTGCTAATTTCTAAAAAGGAGCTGCTAACATTTGAGTAAAAAAATCGAAATGGTTCTTGAATCGTCGCCGGTGAATGTTTCTCATGATACGTACCGCAGAGAATGCAAATATACACGCGGGATTCATATTGAAGAACAAGAGTTTAAAGCAATTTTGGATGCAATGTGCCACGATTCTCGCTTGTATTTTGATTTCCATAATCCACGCAGGGAGATTAAAAAAGGAACATATTTAAATGGACACTCTGGGTTAGCGCGTAGTATTTATAATTACTATAAAACAAATCATAACATTGAACTGACCGAGATTATAAACGGTAAAGATTTTTATGTAAAAATAATATAAAAATTTCATATTATTAAAGTGGGTTGTTTCTTACATAACAACCCACTTTTATGTCCGTAAAAAAGAGCTACCCTATATGAGAGTAGCTCTGTCTTTTTATAAATCTGAAACTTGAGCACCTAATTCTTTATTATTGTACATTTCAGTGTCCAATTCTTTTGTAATACGTGCTGTTGTCACACCTGCAGTCATTGAACCACTTACATTAAGTGCGGTACGGCCCATGTCGATTAATGGCTCAACTGAGATTAATACACCCGCAAGTGCAATCGGTAAATTAAGTGCTGATAATACTAGAATTGCTGCGAATGTCGCACCACCACCAACACCAGCTACACCAAATGAGCTGACAGCTACAACTGCAATAACAGTAATGATAAATACTGGATCAAGTGGATTAATCCCAACTGTCGGTGCAATCATAATCGCTAGCATTGCAGGATAAACACCAGCACAGCCATTTTGACCAATAGATAGACCAAATGAACCCGAGAAGTTCGCAATACCCTCAGGTACACCAAGACGACCTGTTTGTGTTTTAATGTTCATTGGTAAAGCACCTGCACTTGAACGTGAAGTGAAGGCAAATAATAATGTTTCCGCAGTTTTCTTTAAGTACGTAAATGGATTTAACCCACTTAAAGTAAGAATTAATAAGTGTACGATAAACACGATAATTAACGCTACATAAGATGCAACAACAAACTTACCTAGGTTATAGATTGCCCCGAAATCAGATGTCGCAACTGTACGTGCCATAATTGCTAAAATACCATATGGTGTTAAACGTAAGACAATTGTTACAACGCCCATTACTAATGCATAAATGGCATCCAAGCCCTTTTTAATAGTAGCTGCAGTGTCTCCATCCTTACGTGCTACACGTAAATAAGCAAAACCTAAAAATGCTGAAAAAATTACAACAGCAATTGTTGATGTAGATCGAGCACCTGTTAAATCTAAAAATGGGTTCGCTGGGAATAACTCAATAATTTGAGTTGGTAAATCCGGCGCAGTTAATCCGGAAGTTTTTTCCTCTAAATACGCCCCACGCTCTGCCTCTACGGCACCTTGCATAATATGTGAAGCATCTAAATGAAACACTGTTGCTGAAAAAATACCAACAGCAGCTGATACAGCAGTTGTACCGATTAAAATAACTAAAATCAGAGCTGCCATTCTTCCGAAGTTTTTACCAACCTTCATTTTCGTGAAGGCGATTAAGATAGAAATAAAAATTAATGGCATCGCAACCATTTGTAGTAATTTAACATAACCAGTACCAATAATATTGTACCAATTTGATGTTTTAGCTAACACATCAGAATCAATACCATATATTAAATGGAGTCCAAGACCAAGTACAATACCTAAGCCTAAAGCCGTAAAAACACGATTTGAAAACTTAACGTGCTTTTTATTCATAAAATATAAAATTCCAACGAATACAAGTAAGACGGCAACGTTAAGAATAATTTGTAATGTAGACAATGAAAAGCCTCCTAAGAAGTTTAATTATAATGTAATCGAATTATATACCTATAATCCCTATAATTCAAGTATGTTTTATTTAGATTAATAATTTTCTAATGTGAAAGAATTTTATTTCTTTTGATTATGCCCTAAAAACGAAATTTAATAAAAAATGCTTATTGAATATGTGCATCTTCTTCGCGGAAAGCGACCGTTATAAAAAAAGACTGTGGGCAAGCTTGCCTACAGTCTGACCTATTTCGTCTAATGAACGAGGTAGGTTTCTTTTTCATTGTCATGAATGAGATAACAACTTCCCGAAATTTTTTTACATTGCTTTTTCACACGTGTCACCGCATCCGACAATTGGTCAACAGATTCAAATTGCTGATATTGATTAGTCATAACCGCAATGGATAGCGTGGTACAAGATAAAGGCTCTAATTCATCGGCTCTATTTTGTACTTGTAAGTATGTTAAATCCCCCACATCATAAAAGCTTAAAATAAATGCATCAAACTCATCAATAATTTTTTGACAGATTGGGGCAACCTCATAATGCGGAAGAATCGCAACGAAATCATCTCCACCAATATGTCCTAAAAAATCTTCTGTACCCACGATATTTCTTTTCAAAATATCGGTTAAATACAGTAATATCTTGTCCCCTTTATTAAAACCGTACGTGTCATTGTATGATTTAAAATGGTCTAAATCAAAATACATTAAACTATATTGCGGTAGCTGCAATGCTCCCTCTAGCTTTTCATCAATTAATTTATTGCCAGGAAGACTACTTAATGGATTTAAAAAACTAGCAATAGCTACTTGTGTGTCTACGAGCTTCAACAGTAGTTCCCGAATACTTACCACGCCGTAATATAAGTCATTCCTTGTTACAACCACATCATCATATAGGTCCTCTGAAGGTCTAGACATTGCTAATGTACTGACCTCTGTTATAGGTATATTGCGATCTACAATGAAAGGATTTTCTTTAATAATAAGCTGATTATGTCGTCCGATAAATAAATTATAGCCATACCTTGTACCAATTTTTTGATAGAAATGTGTACGTGTAATATGCCCAATTGGTTTGTCATCTCGGACAACGACAACACTACGTAATGACGGATTATTTATAAAAAGTAAATCCACCTCTTGATTTTTCACAAATTCATCAATACAAGGAACATTTTCTATGACTTCCCCTATCTTCATGGTCACCCATCCTTATTTTCCCCAAATGTATTTCCTTTGCGGGTTTCCCTACCGCATAACCTTGTGCGTAGTGGATTCCAATAGTATGTAAATACTCAAGTTCTTCCTGGCGTTCAATACCCTCTGCAATAATTTTCGTCTCAGCCTGCTCTGCGTATCTCATCAGCAATGTAACGAGCTGCTGCTGTTCGCTGTTTTTATCAATAAATTGTATTAAAGAACGGTCTAGCTTAATAAACTCAGGCTTTAAGTAAATAAGCGTTTTCAAGCTATTATAGCCTGAACCCACATCATCCACTGCAATTCGGTAGCCCTGTGATCGATAATGTGATAATACACGTTCAAACTGTGCAAAATCTACCACTGCACTACGTTCAGTGAGCTCAAACACTACCTGCTGTGGTTTTATGCCAAGCTCCTTTAATAGCTCCAAGGTTTCACCACTATGGTAGCTCTTATCTAGTAAAACATTAGGATGTATATTGACGAATACTAGAAAATCTCGATTCACCCATTCTCCGTGCAGTCGTTCTTTAAAACGCTGCAGTGAAAGATTACGACAAAAACATTCAAATAAAAATACACAGTCTGTTTGCCCAACAAATTCATAAAACTGATCGACACTATGAAACAATACGGAAGGCTCTGGACGATTTAATACCTCAAAGCCAACCGTTCGCCTCGTCTGTAAATCGACGATAGGCTGAAAATAAGTATGTAAATTCTTGTCCTGAATAATGTGTTTCAAAGCTTTTAAACGTTTTATATAGAGAGTATTGTTTTGATGCTGCCCGTATAAATACTTTAAATAAGAAAATAAATTACTTGTTTTTATGCTTTGTCTCACAACAGACTCCATTCTCGCACCTCTTAAATTGGTTATTAGGGTCTATTGTACGCTTGGATTGTAAATGTACTGTGAATAATATGTAAAAAGAGGTGGCTCTAGCACTAGAAATCCTTTTCAACCGTTGACATTGCTCTATTAAAAGTAATCTTAATTACTTGATAGAGTAGTATATTTTTCACAATATACAATATATTCAATCAACTCATTGATATAAATTGTAAATAGTGTATGCTTATAATTAATAGTATTTTATTAACTTTTATAGGAATTTGTTATTTTTATAGTACTACACTAATTCAACCCCATAAGCAAAACGTATACCATGTATTAGTTGATTGGGGTGAAGGCTGAGCAACTCCTTGGGGATCATAGCATCACATATGAAACCCAAGGAGCTCAAGCCTCATCGGACTCCCCCAGGGAAGATCCCAATCGGAGCGGAAATCGCCCTCACGTTATGGCAATAATTCTTTATAATAAAAAGATTTGTTCTTTATAGGAAACCTATTTAGATAAAAACTATTTTCAAGGGAGGATCCTGTTAATGAGTTTGTCGATTCAACAATTATTGGAGAACAAAGGAATTACACCAAAGTCTGAACACCTTGAACTTCTAAAAGCGCGTTGGGAAGGTATGCAATCCCTTCGTGGTAATTTAGAAGGCATCACTATTGATGATGCTGATATCGCTATCCGTAGCATCCCTGGAGGTGACCACATTGACAACTGATTTACACTTAAAATCTGTTGAAGAGTTAGCACCTTTACTTGAAACTAAAAAAATCTCCCCTGTCGAGTTGACGAAAGCAATTTTAGATTTTGCTGAAGAAAGTCAGCCTAAAATTAATTCATATATGGCTTTTTATCATGAAGAAGCCCTAGCACAAGCACAAGTGGTAGAAAAAGAAATTTTGAATGGACAGTATCGTGGAATGTATCACGGGATTCCTATGGCATTAAAAGATAATTTATACTTTAAAGATAAGATAACTACGATGTCATCAAAGATTCATAAGGACTTCATTTCAAATTATGATGCGACGGTTGTTGAAAAGCTTCGTAATGCCGGTGTTATTTTCACGGGTAAATTAAGCATGCATGAGTACGCATGGGGCATCACGAATAATAATCCTCATTACGGACCCGTTCGCAATCCATGGGATTTGGATAAAATCCCTGGCGGTTCTAGTGGCGGCTCCGGCGCAGCAGTTGCAGCAGGGGCAAGCGTTGCATCATTAGGTACAGATACTGCAGGCTCTATTCGAATCCCTTCATCAGCCTGTGGAATTGTCGGCTTAAAGCCTACTCATGGGCGCGTAAGTAAATATGGCTGCTACCCTCTTGCTTGGAGCTTAGACCATATTGGTCCAATGACAAAGACAGTAAAAGACTCAGCTGGCTTACTTGGGATTATTTCTGGATTTGACCATAGAGACCCTACTTGTACAGACGTTCCAACAGAGAATTATGTACAGCAAATCTCGGGTAATGTGAAGGATTTAGTCATCGGCATCAACGAAGAATATTTCTTTAACAGAGTAGATTCCGATGTGGAGAAGGCTGTTCGGGCAAGTATTCAAAGCTTAGTGGATCAAGGAGCAAAGGTTGAGATCGTTCGAATTCCTTCCTTGCAATATGCAGAGTGGGCAGAGCTCGTTACTTCCCTTTCGGAGGCAGCTGCAATCCATCATTCCGATTTACAGAAAAGACCACAGGATTTCGGAGATGATATTCGTCTGTTATTTGAACTAGGTGAATTACCATCTGCGGTTGATTACCTACAGGCTCAACAGGTGCGAAGACAAATAAAGCAAGAATTTACACAGATTTTTAATCAGGTTGATGTACTTATTACACCTACATTACCTGTAGTGGCAAGTACTATTGGTGATGACTTTGCATATTTGAACGGTGAAAAAGTTGATTTAATTGATAATATCATTCGTTTTACAGGCCCAAGTAACTTAACAGGGTTACCTGCCCTTTCCGTTCCTTGTGGCTTTAAAGGTAATTTACCAGTAGGCCTCCAAATCATTGGTCCAGCCTTTAAAGAAGGTCGTATTCTTAACGTTGGATACGCTATTGAACAAACGAATCCAATGAAAAATAGAAAACCTAATATTTTCGCTAATATCTAATTTAAATAATGTGGGCGAATCTGCTTGCTTTACGGACTTTGTCTGTAGAACTTCAGCAGATTCTTTTTAATTGGTTGGTTTATCAGCGATTCGCATTGTCTTATCAGCTATTTCACTGCGCTTATCAGTTATTATAAGTAATAGAAGCTCAATCACAAGAAAGGTTGTTTGATATCCTAATGAACGTAGAGAAGTTTTTACGATTACCTATTACAAAAGATTTTACAGTTATTGCTGGTCGCAATGGTTTACATAAACCCGTTCAAAATGTGGAAATTCTAGACTTTGAATTTTCACCTGATATACAAACTGTGAGAGAAACGATTTTCACACCGAATAGTGTTGTTTTAAGCAGTTTATTATTCGCAAAGCAAAAGCCAGAATATTTATGGAATGCCGTGAAAAACCTTATTGAGCTGGGGGCAAGTGCTCTAGCTTATAAACCTGTTATCTATGAGGATTTGCCTAAGGAAGTGATAGTCTATGCGGATGAGCAAAGTTTCCCGATATTGCGATTTGGCGGAGATGAATTTTTTGAAAAGATTATTTTAGAAACGATGGCCTATGCAAAAACGCAGGACTATTCATTCTTTTTAAATACGATTATGCGACGTATTATGGAGGAAGAAGTAACTGATGAACAAATAAAGTCTATTTTACAGCAAATCAATAAGCCCTTTGAAAAATATATATTTGTTGCTAATATTCAAACGCAAGATCATGCAAATAGTCAATGGATGCAATCCCTTTTCCAATTAGAGCCTTTATTGAAATCTGGTATGATTTGTACCTATAAAAGGAGCCTCTTCATTGTTATGACCCATCCATCACAGCAATTTCAATTTAAAAAAGCTCTCAATGAATGGTTAACGTTGTTTGCGCTCTCGACGGATTCAATGACCTTCGGCTATAGTCGTTGTCATATAACACAAACAGAATTCCCTATTGCTGTTCATGAAGCCTTTTATGCACGCATCATGGCTGAAATTAAAACGGCTCCTATATGTCATTATGAGAACCTCGCTTCCGATTCGTTATTAATTGAATTGCATCGCAAGGACGCTAAATTTGCTATGGACTATGTAAATAGCTATCTTGGTCCCCTATTCGAGGAAAAAGTCGATCCGGACTTAATGAAAACAGCGATCACCTATGTCGTAAAACAAGGAAATATTAAAGAAGTAGCCGTTGCTCATTTCTGCCATCCAAACACAATCCGTTATCGTATGTCAAAAATACGTCAGCTAGTAGCACCTTTAGAAAATGATTATGTTTTTTATGAGCGCATAGCTGCAGCCGTTAAATTGTACTTATTACATAGCAAAACGATTGTTGAATGACAGCTTTGGAATAAGTACAAAAAAACGCCTGAATCTTTAGAATTAAAATCAAATTATTTTCTCCCATCTCATGTTATTCTATTGAAGTTAGGAGGAGGAATGATGAAACAATACATAGCTGATGGTATGCTATTAGTCACTGCAATCGTTTGGGGTAGCGGTTTTGTCATAACGGCTATTGCATTAGAATATTTAACAGCCTATCAAGTAATGGCAGGTAGATTTTTATTAGCTTCAATTATCCTGATAGTCTTATTTGGATATAAATTAAAAAAAGTTTCAAAATCAGTTATCTGGAAAGGTATTTTGTTAGGAAGCATTTTGTATATTGCCTTTGCCCTTCAGACAGTAGGGTTACAATATACAACACCATCTAAAAATGCATTTTTAACTGCTGTGAATGTCATTATTGTCCCAATTATTGCGTTTGCGGTTTACAAACGTCGTATAGATGGCTACGAGATTATCGGTTCGATCATCGCTATTGTTGGTATTGGTTTTCTTTCTTTGCAGGGCTCACTAACAATGAATATCGGAGATGCACTTTCCTTAGCTTGTGCTGTCGCCTTTGCCTTTGATATTTTTTGTACGAACCTTTTTGTCCAAAAGGAAGATGCCATTGCTCTGACGATTATTCAATTTATCACAGCATCTCTTTTAGGTGTTTTGGTCGTAGTCAGTCAAGGCGATATCCCAACTACTCTTGAAAAAGAGGCAATCTATTCAATCGTTTATTTAGCCATTTTTTCAACTACCCTCGCCTATCTTTTTCAAAATATTGCGAATCAATATACATCTGCTACAAAGGCTGCGATTATCCTGTCAACAGAATCCTTCTTCGGCATGGTATTATCCGTTATATTCTTACATGAAGTATTAACAAGTCGTATGGTTGTAGGGGCAGTACTGATTTTACTCGCCATATTAATTGCGGAAGTAAAGCCCGCACATCCTAAAAAGCGAATGATGAAGAGCTCTCGATAACGATTTTCAAAATAGTTTCAGTCCTACTGAAGCTATTTTTTATTAAACACGGCTAGTTATGATACTTGTAGTAATCCCTGCTACCAAAATTGTAATAATAGAAAGCAATAATGTATTAGAAGATAAAAGCAGTCCCCCTATGACGATGACGATTGAATCTATCATAAAAATAAGTATCCCGACATTAATTCCAGTTTTATCACTTAAAAATTGGGCAATCAAATCTGTACCACCAGTGCTTGTCTGAAATCTAAGCATCAAACCAACACCAAAGCCCATAAGTACCCCTCCAAATATGGCGCTATAGATGGCATCTACATGAATAAGATTCCGGACGGGCTTTAGTAAATCGATACTAAGAGAATATGCGAATAATCCATGGATACTATTGTAAAAATACGCTCTGTATTTATACCAAGAAATAACGAAAATTGGGATACTAATAATGATGATCATTAAACCTATTTTAAGCTTATATATATAGTGTAAAATAAGCGCTATCCCTACAACGCCCCCATCTAAAATTTGATAGGGCGTTAAGAATAAGTTTATCCCTAATGCTAACGCTGCACTTCCTATAAGAATGACCAAGCCTTTCGTAAAAAAATACATACAACACCCCTTTCGAGACTTGCATGTTTTTATAGTATGAAAAAATCAATTTGAACATGTTATTGTTCACGTCTGTCAGTATAATAATAGTAATATTTTTTATCGAGCTTGGTCGCTAAATTTCTCACATTTAACTTCTTGCAACGGATGTGACGGAATCGGAAAGAGGTCAGTAAAGAATGTTAGCAGTTATCGTGCAGTCCTAAGCACAAAGCCAATTCCGGACGCATTGTTTATCTGCGCGAAAGCGTAGCGACAGCAGCACATTATGCCCGGCATAATTGCTTGTGATGGTATGATGTTTCGATGGATTGTATAACACAAAAAAATGCCCTTCTGCATAAAGACAAAAGGGCAATGTTAAGGAAAAACTATTTATGTTTTACCTTCATTCGATCCAGTAAAAATCCACCTTTAAATGATTTAGGCTCGTACGAAATAATAAAAGCATTCGGTTCATAATGCTCAACAATTTGGAACAATTCCGTCTCACGGTTTCTCTTTGTTAATATTTCATATTTATAGCGGTTACTATCTCTCCCCTCACCAATGTAAATCGTGACCGCAAACCCTTCATTCCGAAGAAATTTCACAAGTTCTTCATTCTTATTTTGCGTATTAATAGTCGTATAAACATAGCCAATCGCTAATTTACGTTCAATTTTGGCCCCTAAAAATATACCCAACCCAAAGCCAACTGCATAAAAGACCATAGCTAACATACTTTGCTTCCCACTAAAGACGAGTGAAAGGCCAAATACATACACTAACATCTCTAGCATACCGAATATGGCGGCAAGGAAAGTAACGTTCTTCACTAAAAGTATTGTACGTAACGTTAAAAAAGGCACATAAATTAATTGAAGTATTAAAATCAGAAATATACTTTGCATTTTGTAAGAGACCTTTCAAAAGTAGTTTTATTTGTTTTAAATATATGTTGGGACATCGACTTGCATTCTATTAAGATGTATCTATTTTCTAGATTCCCTACCATTTAATATTTAAACATCTACTTTTCATAAAAAAATGTCACCTACTATAGAAGTAGATGACATTTTGTTTATTATAGAAATCTTTTAAACGTCCCCATGCATCGGGTCTTCCTTATGCTTTAGCCCAATACTATTTGGGCGGGATACTTTGGGTGGGTATTTAAAGGACACCTTCGAAATGAAGTGTCCACTTTAATGGTTACCCTTTTTAAATGACTAGCAATCCGAATTCATTGGTACTTTATTTTTTATTAGTTCGTCTATGTAATACTCTTTTAACCAAACTTCCAATTTCATTCTTTCTTCTTGACACATATGTGAATTCATAGTTACTTGTAGTTCTTCAATAACTTCTTTAGCAGTCTTTAAATTCATTTATACCCAACCTTTCCATAAGGTTCATGATATTCCATTTCAAACTGCATTACAATACCTAATTCTACCCTTTTATAGGCTAGTCTTATGAAATAAAGAGACAGCCGTAAATTTAATATTCCCCGGTAATAAAGATGAAAAAGAATAAACCTGACCAAAGCAATCCAAATAAAAATAGCAATATTCTTTTTAACTTCATTGGTGATAGGTTAAATACTAAAATAAGTACTGTAAGAAATTAAATCTGTTACACCGAATAAAATAAGTACCGACCCACTCAATATCATTAATGATATTATTATGTTTGCAGTCCACTCCTTGTCATACATAATACTAACAAAAAGCATATAATCAACTCACTGGATATAAATAGATAAAAAATTACTTCCCTTTTTCAACTGGCAATACAACCCTTACCATTTCTTGCAATAAATCAAATAAACTTTCCAATTTATAATCAATAATCTCTAACCATATTTTTCATACACTTTCTGCCTTTTTAGCTGAATAAAAATAGTCATAACCTTGTTGTAAAGTAAAAATACAGTTCCCCCCTCATTCGGTAGCCCTCTTTCGCATAAAAAAATGTCATCTACTTTAGAAGTAGACGACATTTTTTATAGATTTCCTTTAAGCTTCTCCATGCATCGGGTCTTCCTTATGCTTAGGCCCAATCATGTTGAATAAAATATTAAGAATAATCGCTGTCACTGAACCACAAACGATACCGTTAGATGTTAGAAGAGAAACACCTTTTGGTAGTGCATCAAAAATCCCCGGAACAACCGATACACCGACACCAAGGCTGACTGCAATTGCAGCAATCATGGCGTTTTCCGCTGATTCATTCATAACAGGTACTAGCATGCCCATACCTTGTGTAATAACCATACCAAACATCGCAAGCATTGCCGCACCAAGTACTGGTGTTGGAATAATCGTTGTTAACGCTGCAACTTTTGGTAGGAAGCCAAGTGCTACTAGTAAACCACCTGTGATGTAAATGACTTTACGGTCTTTGACGCCTGACATACGCGTAAGTCCCACGTTTTGCGAGAATGTTGTATATGGGAAAGCGTTGAAAATACCGCCGATAACAGAGGCTAGACCTTCTGAACGGTACCCACGTGATAAATCTTTTGAATCTAATTTTTTATTACAAATATCACTCAGTGCAAAATAAACCCCTGATGACTCTACTAAAGAAACCATCGCTACAAGCGTCATTGTAATGATTGCAGATAAATTAAATGTTGGCACCCCAAAATAGAATGGCTGAACCATGTGTAATACAGCAGCATCTGAAACTGGGCTAAAATCAACCTTCCCCATAAATACTCCTAGGATTGTCCCTACGACTAATCCGATTAAAATGGAAATTGCACGAATGAAACCTGTAGAAAAACGATAAACGACTAAAATAATAACCAATGTAATAAACGCTAAAGTTACATTAGAACCAGATGCAAAATCTGCTGCATCTTGTCCACCTGCCATATTGTTTAAAGCTACTGGTAGTAAAGAGATACCGATAATCGACACAACCGAGCCTGTAACAACTGGTGGGAAGAATTTTACTAACTTACCGAAAAAGCCTGCAATAATCATAACAATTATACCTGATGCAATAATAGATCCATAAATATCAGTAATACCTTGTTCAGGATTTGTACCGATTGCAATAATTGGACTAACTGCTGTAAATGTACAGCCTAGTACTACTGGCAAACCAATACCGATCATTTTACCTGAATACACTTGTAAAAGTGTTGCGACCCCACACATCATAATGTCAATCGCTACTAAATACGTCATTTGTGTTGAATCAAAGCCGATTGCCCCACCGATAATCAGTGGTACTAAAATGGCTCCTGCATACATCGCAAGTAAATGTTGAATAGCTAGCGTCGTCGATTTAACGGTATTCATTACGCATTAGCCTCCGCAGCAAATGTTACTTTGCCATCCTCAAGAGAGTTTACAATCGCTAATGATTCTACGCGAACCCCTTGCTGGCGTAATATTTTCCCACCGTCTTGGAAGCCTTTTTCAATAACAATGCCTACACCCACAACATTTGCACCAGTTTGTGCTGCGATATCAAGCAAACCTTTGACAGCTTCCCCATTAGCTAAGAAATCATCAACAATTAGAATGTTATCATCTTCATTTAAGAAATTACGTGATACTGAAATATCATTAGTTTCATTTTTTGTGAAAGAATGTACTTTTGAAGAATACAGATTATCTGATAATGTTAGTGATTTACGTTTACGTGCAAACACTACAGGAGCACCGATTTCAAGACCTAGCATTACAGATGGTGCGATACCAGAAGATTCGATTGTTAATATCTTTGTGATGACTTGATCAGAGAATCGATTTGCAAACTCATGACCAATTTCCTTCATAAGCATTGGGTCAATTTGATGATTTAAAAATGAATCTACTTTTAATACAGATGAAGATAAAACTTTACCCTCTTGTGTAATTTTGTCGTGTAATAACTTCATTTCCTGATAGCCTTCTTTCTTATAGTAATAGCTCTTCATGAGCAACGCATTCCGTTACAGGCAAGCGCCAGAAGCAATGCAAGTAATAAAAAACGCTGAATACTTTGATTCCAATCATCTACGAGTGGAGCAAAGCATTCAACGTAAAAACGTCGAAACGAATAGAAAACAACTTTTATGAGGTCTTCTAAAGCATTGCTACCCATAGTCGATTTATTTACGGTAAATCGGTAGAAACTTGCGAGCCATATTCTCGCTATTATATGAGTGAAATAATATTAAACTGTATCATCACCAAAACGTGTGGTTGATTTCCGTTCCGACTGGGCGCTTTCCTGGGGGCGTCCGATGAGCCGCTAATCCCCAAGGAGTCGCCCAGCCTCCACTCCAATCAACTAATTTACATAGTATACATTTTAACAAAAGTCATTCTCAACTTTTGGTGATGAACCATTAAAGAAATCCCTAATATTTATCACGCCTTGGCGTTATTTCCAAAAACGGCACTTTATTCGGTATGTGCTTATATCTCACACTAAACAAAGTTTGTATTTTCGGAATTTACTATTATTTCAGTAACTTTCGATTGTTAACGTTCGTGTTTTACAATCAACGTAATGATTATATCAGACTATTTTCGAGCTTGCTAGTCATTATTTTGATAAATGAAAGGGCACTGTCATAATGACGATATTTTTGTGAAATAATAGCGAAGCGCGAATTAATAGACTCGATTGATTGTGTAACATATGATGCCATCCTTTTTTCGGTAAAAACTGTGGAATAATAACTGTTACTTGATAGCCTGATTTCGTACATTGATGTTCAACTTTATCAATAAACTTCATCAACGGTTGTGTAATACTTCGATATGGTGAATAGTATGTTACAAGCCGTATATCTGGCTGCCAAGCTTTCCATTTCTCCTCAAACGCTTTTGCGTCCGCTTGATCGAAGGCCACATAAAAGGCAATAATTTTATCAACGTTTAATGTCTGCGCGTAATGCAAAGTGTTTTCTACTACTTTCGTAATACCAGCAACAGGGACAATGAAAACATTACCCTCCACATTCGGTAATTCCACATTATCTAATCTTAGCTGTTCACCAACTGTTTTGTAATGCTGTTTAATACGATGGAACGTCCAAATAATAATTGGTAAAAAGATAAACACTGGCCATACTTGAGGTAATTTTGTCACAAAAAACATCATGGCTACTATAAAGGAAATGATCGCTCCAACCGTATTGATCGTAAATTTAGCAAACCAACCTTTTGGCTTTTCACGCCACCATTTTCGCATCATTCCAGCCTGCGCTAAAGTAAACGGAATAAACACCCCTACTGCATAAAGTGGAATCAAATGCTCTGTTGTTCCATCAAATAAAAAGATTAAAACAATGGCAGCTAAACCAAGCATCATAATGCCATTTGAATAACCAAGTCGATCCCCGCGAATTTGGAATATTCTTGGGATAAATCCGTCCTTCGATAAATTGACAGCCAGTAAAGGAAATGCCGAATATCCTGTATTCGCAGCGAGTACTAATATCATCGCTGTTGTTCCTTGTACTATATAGTAAAAAATATTACGACCTACACTTGCCTCCGCAATTTGTGAGACAACCGTTTCTTTCGCATTTGGAGCAACTCCATAAAAATATGCTAGACTCACAATACCGATAAATAGCACTGCTAAAATACCGCCCATAGCCAGTAATGTTTTAGACGCATTTTTCGGCGCTGGATCTCTAAAATTTGGAATAGCATTTGAAATGGCTTCAACACCAGTCAAAGCTGAGCTTCCTGATGCAAATGCTTTTAATAATATAAATAAACTAATACCTGCAACTGGTGTACCGACCTTTGGATGTAACGCTGCAGGAACTTGCCCTGTTAGTACGTTATAAACCCCTACCCCGATTAACATTAGCATCACAATCACAAACAAATAAACTGGATACGCTAAAATGGATGCCGATTCTGTGACACCACGTAGGTTTAGAATCGTTAAACATATAACAAAAAACACAGCGATTACCACGTTATAGGGATGCAAACTTGGAAATGCCGAAGTAAGGGCATCTGTTCCAGCCGATACACTTACCGCAACTGTTAAAATATAATCGACAAGCAATGATCCACCTGCTACTAGACCTGCATTGACACCTAAATTTTCCCGAGAAACTACATATGCTCCGCCACCATGTGGATACGCATAAATAACTTGGCGATACGAGAAAATAAGTGCTGTCAGTAACACAACTACCCCAGCAGCAATCGGTAGAGAATACCAAAAGGCAACCGTACTTACCGTCATGAGTACAATTAAAATTTGCTCAGGTCCATACGCTACTGATGACAACGCATCAGAAGATAGTATGGCAAGTGCTTTTGTTTTACTAAGCTTTTGTTCCCCTAACGCATCAGATCTTAATGGTTTACCGATAATATAACGTTTTAATGAGGATTTCATATTCAACACCTTCTAGTTTCATAGAATGTGTTTCGCATTTCTAAATCGATTACACTTTAGCATAATCGGTTTTTGTGCCAATCACCGGGGCCTTGTTTTATAAAATGAAGATAAAAAAAATCTACAAGTCATCACTAAATAAGACTTGTAGACGCTCATTCGTCTGCCAAGCTCCACTTTTCTGCTCTTAACGCTTACGAGGTTAGCTGTCGGATTCGGGCCTGAGTAGCCCTACCCCTCAATAAATGAAGAGATTCACCCCAAGGATTACCTATGTAATCCAAAAAATTGGGTCCCCCGCGTCTAATTGCTTCAGCGATTTAGAAATTTGAAACTTTTATAATGATGTCATATTACGCCTGTATTAAAAAAAAGTAAAGATGAAAAAAACGGTTACAAAAAATTTTTTTTACTTGATATTTCGAATATTTTAATTACGTCTCACTACCATACGTGTGGTTGACTTCCGTTCCAACTGGGCGCTTTCCTAGGAAGCCGCTTCGCTTGCATTTCAGGGTCACCTCTATGAATTCCCACCGAGTCGCCTAGCCTACTCTATCATTCCTCAACTTCGGCATGATTCTTTATTATTTGAAGAATAACGCTTTAACTTCTTTCAGCAAATGTTTTCTGTAGCGAAAGCAAAGCGGCAGTTACAGTAATTTTCTGTAGCGAAAGCGAAGTGTCAGCTACAGACGTTTTTTGTGCCGAAAACGTAGCGTAGTTTGGACAACCGCTGAAAAGTTACCTAAACCTGCCATTCATCTTACCACCTATAGAGGAGGGAGACACTTGTAACTGCTGTCTCACTTTCGTTCCAATTGATGGAAGAAGTTAAAAGCCACCTTATAAGTATATTCCCTCTTTTAAAATGCCAAAGTACATTAATCCTTGGATCATTTTAAAATGAAGCGAATATTTTGTTATGATGCTTCAATACATTATGATACACAAACAAAATCAAAGTCCTTCACTAAATTAAAAACATTTCGGATTTAGAAAAACATTGAGCAAACTCCTTCACATTTTCTTCTTCTAGCTATAAAATAAGAATATAACATTTTCCTCTAGGAAACTTTATTTCACTTGCGATACTCTTTGAAACGAGGGAACAATATGGTTTACAAACAAATGAATAAATCGTCCGCTGAGGCGGTTTTAGATGGAGATATAAAAGGTTGGCGACGAATCTTACCGTTTCTTGGCCCAGCCTTCATCGCAGCAGTCGCCTATATTGATCCAGGCAACTTCGCAACAAATATAACAGCAGGTTCACAATATGGATATTTACTACTGTGGGTAATCGCCTTTTCCAATTTAATGGCGGTGTTAATTCAATCCTTATCGGCAAAGCTTGGTATTGCAACAGGCAAAAATTTACCCGAAATAGCACGTGAAAATTTTTCTAGAAAAACTTCTATATTTTTATGGATACAGGCTGAATTGGTCATTATTGCAACAGACCTAGCAGAATTTATTGGTGCTGCACTAGGGCTGTACTTGTTATTTAACATTCCAATGTTGCCTGCAGCGCTTATTACCGCAGTCGGCTCATTTGCTATTTTAGAATTACAGCGCAGAGGCTTTAGAGCGTTTGAGGCAGGTATTTCTGGCATGGTGCTTATTGTCGTATTAGCGTTTGCATTCCAAACATTTTTGGCACAGCCAAATTGGGTCGATGTAACAATAGGCATGTTCACACCACGCTTTGATGGTTTAGATTCTATTTTACTGGCAACAGGTATTTTAGGAGCAACTGTTATGCCACACGCTATTTACTTACATTCTTCACTAACTCAAAGTCGTATCATCGGCCGAAATGATGCTGAAAAAAAACGTATATTCCGTTTTGAATTTATTGATATTATCATCGCGATGATTGTCGCAGGCGCTATCAATATGAGTATGCTTATTATTGCTGCAGCAGTATTCCATACTCAAGGCGTAGTAGTTGAAGACTTAGATATCGCTTATAACGGATTAAAAGCAGCGCTTGGTCCGATGGCGGCCGTGTCCTTTGGCCTTGGGCTTCTTATTGCGGGTCTTGCTAGCTCTTCAGTTGGTACACTCGCAGGTGACGTTGTGATGCAAGGCTTCATTAGAAAGAAAATCCCACTCTATTTACGCCGTGCTATTACAATGCTACCTCCTCTGGTGATCATTGCATCCGGCGTTAATGCAACATTTGCGCTTGTCCTAAGCCAGGTTATTTTATCCTTTGGTATTGCATTTGCTCTTGTACCACTTGTGATGTTTACAAGTAAACGTACCATCATGGGAAGCCTCGTCAACCATCGTATTACAACTATATTAGGATGGATTGTCGTGGTGATTGTAGTCGTTTTAAATCTTTATTTATTATGGCAAACGGTATTTGTTTAATAAAATGCCAGACACAAAGACCTTCATTTGGTTTTGTGTCTGGCATTTTTACATGTAAAGGGCCTTTTCAGAACGTGGGGTGATTTCCGTTCCAACTGGACGCTTTGTTGTTGCTGCCGCTTCGTTTCACTGCGCTTTCGCACAGTTAAAACATTGTTGCTGCCGCTTCGTTTCACTGCGCTTTCGCTACAGAAAATAATTGCTGAAAGAAAGTTAAATATCTATCTTCTCTATGTTTCGGAATGATAAATAGGCCACGCTTATACCGATAATAGCTAACGTGATTGGGATGAAAATAATATCATACAAACTGAAGTTACCCGTATTTGATGAAACAACCGATACAATTAATATAGATGATACAATCGTTGCCGGAACAGAGTATTTTTTCATACCAAAATACAATGGTATTAATGCGATGCATGATGCTGCAACTGCATTCATGATCACAACGGGAATTCGTTGTATTATGAAAGAGAACGACAATGTATCTGAAAGCAGTTGGAAACTCTCACTAACAGTACAAAAAACCGCTGTTATAAAAATAGTCGATAAAATAATTGCACAAAAAGTAAAAAGAACAACAATGGCTAGCTTTGAAACAATTAATTTTTTTCTACTTAATGGATACATAAATGCTACAGTGATGGTTTTATATTTGAATTCTCCAATAATGAATTTGGCGATTAACACACTAGCAAAAATAATAAACACTGCTCTTACACCAGAATCTATAAAGCCAAATGCCGCCTGATAATTTCTGAGATCTTGATCCCCTTCTACTTTAGCAATAAATATAAGCATAAATATAACACCTAGTAATATAAAATTTGCAAAAACAGCTTTTTTTATATATGAACCAATATGATATTTTTTCATTTCTAGACGCATTAAATTAAGCACTAACTACACCTCCATTGATTAACTTCAAGAAATAATCCTCTAATGAGCTTGTTTTTTTGCTAATGCCCTCAATTTCAATATCATGCTCAATCAATGTTTTAGATAGCACCTTTTGTGAAGCTGTCGAATCATAAATTCGAATGCAATTGTCATCCATTAGTTTGAAATTAGTAATATTTAATTTACTTTCTATAATAAAGGCAGCCTTTTGCCCATTATTGACAATCACTTCAATATAATCTGTTTGACTACGATTGACAGCGTCCATTGAAACTTCCTTAATCAATCTTCCATCTTTAATAACCCCAACTGTATCTGCCAATTGTTCAATTTCACCCAAAATATGACTAGAGATAATAATCGTAATTCCATACTCTTTACAAAGCATCTTGAATAGTTCTCGAAGCTCTTTAATGCCAACTGGATCTAGTCCATTAATCGGCTCGTCTAAAATAAGTAATTCCGGCTTAGTAATAATTGCACGCGCAATACCCAACCGTTGTTTCATTCCAAGAGAAAAGTCTTTTACACGCTTATTCTCCGTATTTGTTAATTTTACTAAATCTAGAACATGCGCAATCTCTTTCTTGTCATAATAGCCCATATATTCGCAATGTAATTCTAAGGTTTCCTTTGCTGTTAAATCTTCATAAAAAATCGGGTATTCAATAATCGTTCCCATCCTTTTCAGCACGTCGAATGAGCGGTCCATTAATTTTTCACCAAAGATTTCAATATCTCCACTCGTTGGCTTCGTAAGGTTTGTTAGCATTTTCATAACTGTCGTTTTTCCGGCCCCATTAGGACCTAAAAAACCGTATATCTCTCCCTTTTTCACATGCATAGTCACAGCAGAAACGACTTCTTTCCCTTCAAACACCTTCGTAAGCTGATTTGTTTTCACAATATATGTCATGTAGATCTCTCCCTTAAATTTAGCTATCCTTATTATAAAAAATGAAACTCTCTAATTTATTACTTGATTCTTACAAATTTCTTAAGCGCAGAAAAAAAGCCTGTAAAGCTATAAAATTGCCCTACAAGCATGACTGCTCAATATGTCATTCGTTTTAAAGAAACTGTAAAAATGGTCTTCTCATATGGGATACTAGAAAGCTGGATGGAACCCTCCATTAATTCTACAAGACGTTTTGTAATGGTTAAGCCAAGGCCACTCCCTTGGAAGGATTTATTTCTGGAATCCTCAAGTGTATACATTCTCTCAAAAACATTATCAATATGATATTCGTCGATCCCCTGCCCACGATCCCAGACATCAATAAAAATATTCGTATCATCATTTCTTACTGTGAGCCCAATGATGTTTCCTGCTGCCCCATAGGCAACTGCATTTGACAGTAAATTATTCAAAACCCTATCTAGCGCTTCTTCATTGCCATGTGCATATGCGGATATCTCTGGTATTGCTATATCGATTTCTAGTCCCATAGATGTGATCATATCGTAAAATGATAAAATATTTTTGCGGCAAATTTCACTTACATTAATTTTCGTCATTGGATAATCTGTATCTCCTGCCTCCAATTTTGCCAGGTCAAAAAATGTATGGATTATTTTCAATACTTCCAATGTTTTCGAATGAACGCCAGTGAGCAACCGTTGCCGCTCCTCTTCATTAAGTGATTGCTTAAGCTTAAGCATTTCCGTATAACCTAGTACAACTGTTAAAGGCGTTTTAAGATCATGGGAAATATTAGACAACATCTTTTTCATAGAGCTTTCCATTTTTCGATGTGTCGCCAGTACTTTTTGGTTGTGGTCTAGCAACGCATTCATCGCAATTAATAGCTGCTGTAATTCATGATTAGCTGTCGATACTAAAATCTTCTCGCTCGATTGTTCGTTAATGATTGCTTGCAGTTTTTGATACATGTATTGAATCATAGCGTTCTGTTGTTTTTTTGCTCTCACCTGAAAAATAATAATACCTACAAGTAACACAATCATCAGTAATAGTAATATCATCATCTGTTTATCCTTCAAATTTATAGCCGATTCCCCAAAGTGTTTTAATATATAGAGGATTGGATGGATTGTCTTCAATTTTTTCGCGTAATCTTCTTATATGTACATTAATAATATTTTCATCCCCATAGTAAGCATCATTCCAAATCAATTGATAAATTTGCTGCTTTGTAAAAACTCGGTTACGATTTGTCACGAATAATTTTAAGATGCCAAATTCCTTTGATGTGAGCTTTATTTGCTGTCCATCCTTCTCAACTGAAAAATTAACAAGGTCAATCGATAAGTTGGCTATCTCGACAATATCTTTCTTCTCCTCTACTTGACTGGAGTATTTTGTAGCTCTACGAATTGCGGCCTTAACACGTGCCGAAAATTCCAGCATCGAAAATGGCTTCGCGATATAATCATCTGCCCCTAATCCTAATCCTAACGCTTTATCGACATCACTATCCTTGGCTGACATAATGATAATTGGAAGTGATGCTTGCTCTCGTATAATCTTTAAAACTTCTAATCCATTAAGTTTCGGAATCATAATATCCAAGATCACTAAATCAAAAGAATTATTTAAACAATTTTGTAATGCTTCTTCTCCATTTTCTGCAGAGGTGACAAGGAATCCCTCCATCGTTAAATAGTTTTCCACCATTTCACGAATAGCATCGTCATCTTCTACTAGTAAAATATGCTTTTGCACTATCATGCACCTCTTCCTAACATAAAGTAGTCTATATATGACTTGCCATTTCTATGTATCATCACCACAACGAGGGGTTGATTTCCGTTCTGGCTGGCGCTTTTGTTGCTGTCGCTTCGCTTTCGCACAGAAAAAACATTTGTTGCTGTCGCACAGATAACATTCGCTACGCTCCAGGGTCTCATCTGTGACGCTAATCCCAAAGGAGTCGTCCAGCCTCCACTCCATTTTATAACAAATTTATTACCCAAAATTTGGCGATGTGTTATTTATCTATCAGTTTACCATATTAAGGTTGTGCACCAAAAGTGGGGGACGATTTGAGAAACTAAAGTTCTCGACAGTAATGTTATCTGAAGACCTTTAAAATACAGAATTTGTAATACCGTCTATTAATTGGTATGTTTTCGGTAATAATCAAAATTAATTTAGAAAGGGCTGAAGAAATGACTTTTAGAAGGAATTACGGGTTTTTTTCTATAATATTTTGTATTATCGGGTTGTTATTGTTTTATGCTAGTTCATTAAGTGCAAATGGCATTTTCGGGATTTACTTTTATTTAGGTGCTCTACTTTGGGTAATGTGTATATATTTTGGGATATCTGGAATTCCAACAAAACAAACAGGTATTTCTAAATATTTAGGATTACTCATCATTTTACTTGTTCTTGTCATCTACGGATCGATGATTGCAATTATGGGGATAAGAGGTTTTGGCGCTTAAAGATTAATCGTTCACTTGGTGTATTTTGATTGTACGTCTAGAATTACAAATTTATTATTTAACTAAAAAAATTGCCCTGCAAGTCATTTTCTATGACTCACAGGACAGTTTTATTTTTTATTGTTCGACTTTTAAATCACAATGCTCTAATGGAAGCATTTTTGTTTTATGCTTAATTTTATAGCCCAACCATAACAGTAAAAACAGTGGAATACCGATATATGAGACAAGGACTCCGTACCAATCTATTGTTTCACCCATAAAGGCACTGTAGTTTTGTCCAATAACAACAATCATACAAACCGTAAAGGCAAATAGCGGGCCGAATGGGAATAGCCTTGCTTTATACGGCAATAATTTCGGATCTAAGCCTTGTACCTCGAATGCTCGACGGAAACGGTAATGGCTAAATGCAATACCTAACCAGGCAATGAAGCCAGACATCCCTGAAGCATTTAGAAGCCACATATAGACTACACCATCACCAAAGAATGAAGCTAAAAATGCTAGGCAGCCTATAGCTAAAGTCGCCAGTAATGCGTAAATCGGGATACCTCGACGGCTTAGTTTAGTGAAAATTTTCGGTGCATGTCCATCTACCGCTAATTGCCAAAGCATACGTGACGATGCGTAAAGCCCTGAATTCCCTGCTGACAGCATTGCCGTTAGAATGATTGCATTCATCAATGATGCAGCAAAGGCAATTCCTAAACGATCGAACACCAGTGTAAATGGTGAAACAGCAATATCTTCTGATAATAAACGTGCGTCTGTAAAGGGAATCAGCATCCCAATTGCAGCAATCGCTAAAATATAAAATAAAAGAATTCGCCAGAAAACAGACTTAACGGCTTTCGGAATATTTTTACCAGGGTCATCCGTTTCACCTGCTGTTATTCCAAGTAACTCTGTCCCTTGGAACGAGAATCCAGCAGCTAAGAAAATACCAAATGTAGCAAGGAGACCTCCGTGGAATGGTCCATCACTAATGAAGAAATTCGTAAAGCCTACAGGAGCTTGTCCTCCTAAAATACCAAAAATCATAAAAAAACTGATGATAATAAAAATGATTACTGTTACAACTTTTATCATTGCAAACCAATATTCACTCTCACCATAGCTTTTTACCGATAATAGATTGAACGTTAAAACTACAGCAATAAATAAAACAGTCCAAAGTGCTGATGAGCTATCTGGGAACCAATATTTCATAATTAATGAGACTGCAGAAATTTCCGCTGCAATTGTAATTGCCCAGTTGTACCAGTAGTTCCAACCAAGTGCAAAACCTAAAGCTGGATCTACAAATTTTGTAGCATACGTACTAAAAGAGCCTGATGATGGCATATAAGCTGCCATTTCTCCTAAGCTCGTCATTAGAAAATACACCATGATACCGATTAATGCATAAGCGAGTAGTGCACCACCAGGGCCTGCTTGCGCAATGGCACCACCACTAGCTAAAAACAGTCCTGTACCGATTGTACCGCCTAATGAAATCATTGTAATATGACGGCTTTTTAATTCTTTTTTCAGCTTCGGTGCTTTATGACCGAGCTGATTGACTTTTATTTCACTCACGATATAGCTTCCTTCCTTTTTTAAGAGGCGAAAAAAATGCCATCACATGAACGTTGCTGTGATGGCTAAGTAAATCCTCTGTTCCTTCAAAATGATAGCTCAACACGTTGTTCAAACGTGACAGTTCTGTTCCTTTCGGAGACAGCCCCAGCATAAGGTTTTCAAGTCCCCTCACACTTCGGCAGTATTTCCTTTCAGCTAATTTCTCTAATGCTTGTCATTTCCATTAACATACTCTTAAATACCGCGACCTCTACCTCAATACAAACATGAGGCATTAAATATTAAATTTATGATGGATATTATTTTAACATACGACCTATGGCATTTCAATATATCGATTAATATTCTATATTTTACGAATTTTCCACTATTTTTATTTGTATGATAAAGTGGTATAGTGATTCAATCAAATTGTTCTACCCAGGGGGGATTTATTTGACTACTCATGAACATACCGATACTTATCCTAGCAGAAAAATTAACTGGAAAGGCACAACCTTATTACTCGTTATCGGAGTAATTTGTATTGCCTCGACATTACGGATGCCGCTAACAGTTGTTGGACCAATTATTTCCTTTATTCGTGAAGACCTCGGCATATCCAATATACTAGCAGGCTTTCTAACAACGATCCCATTGCTAGCATTTGCAATCATTTCACCATTCGCTCCAGTTGTCGCACGTAAAGTTGGATTAGAATTAACATTATTTTTATCAACTGTTCTTTTAGGGGGAGGGATTGTACTACGCTCCCTTGGCACAACTAGTTTACTCGTATTTGGTACGATGCTAATTGGTATAGCCATTTCATTCGGTAATGTACTAATTCCAGGATTACTTAAATTGAAATTTCCCTATCACGTAGGTTTACTTATGGCATTTTTCACAATGTCGATGAATTTGACGGCTGGACTCGGTGCTGGCATTAGCTATCCTGTTGCCAATTCATCACTTGGTTGGCAAGGTGCACTGGCAATCTCACTTGTTCTTGTGGTGTTAACCATTGTAATTTGGATTCCACAGTTGAAATTTAATAAGCCTGAACCGACTGTTAAGACTACGAAAGAACGTACAGCATTATGGAAATCACCTGTTTCTTGGGCAGTGGCGGGAGCTATGGGATTTCAGTCATTATTATTCTACACAACTGCCGCTTGGATTCCTGAAATATATATATCACAAGGCTTAGCTGCAGATCGTGCAGGCTGGATGTTTTCCATCATGCAATTTTCACAAGTTCCAATGGCTTTAGCTGTGCCTATTTTCGCTAGTAAAATGACATCTCAACGTCCTCTCGTATTAATGTTTACGGTATTTTACTTAGTTGGCTTTATCGGAGTAGTGATGGAATGGACAAGCCTCGCTGTACTGTGGATGGTGCTACTAGGCTTAGCAGGGGGAGCTTCATTCTCATTAGCGATGATGTTCTTTACACTACGTACCCGTACAGCTTTTGAGGCAGCCGATTTATCAGGTTTTGCACAATCATTAGGATATTTATTAGCCGCAATCGGCCCAATCTTATTTGGTTATTTGCATGATTTATTTGGTGGCTGGAATATCGCTGGTTGGTTATTTGTTATCGTAGTATTGATACTTTTCTTATGTTCATTCAAGGCTTCTAAAAATGAATATGTAAATTAAAAAAGGCAGCTCATGATCTTATTCCAGCGGATGTTTAGACACCCGCTGAAATAGATCAATTATGCCTCGGCATAATTGCGTCCGGAATCGGAAAGGAGTTCTTTGTGCTTGCACAAAGAACTCCTTTCCGATTCCGTGACATCCGCCGGAGGCTTTAACTTCTTACAGCGGATGTTTGGACACCCGCTGTAAGAAGTTAAAGTGAGCTCCCTTTCTCTACTAATAAGGTGGTTTCTGATAAAAATAGTTCGGTGTATTGTAAACATTAACATAAGGTTTATGGTAAATATGAGTTGTAGCTGGTGAAAGAGGTGGAATCAGCCACGTCCAATTGCCTGTAACCTCACGATCCACTGCTGCTTCTGTTTCTTCAAACAATTTAAATTGCTGTGCAGCTGTATGATGATCTACAATGCTCACACCATCGTCTTTAAAGGAATGTAGAACGGCAATATTCAGCTCAACTAATGCTCGATCACGCCATAGAGAAGCCTGTTTGGTTGTATCAAGGTTGAAAATTTCTGCTATAGCGGGCAGCATATTATAACGCTCATGATCTGCTAAATTACGTGCCCCAATTTCTGTACCCATATACCAACCATTAAATGGGGCTGTCTCAAAATCGATACCTGCCATTTGGAAGCGCATGCTCGAAACAATCGGCACTGCATACCATTTTAATCCTAGCTTCTCTACTTGAGGAGATTCAGGATGACGAATCGGTACCTCTAGTACATATTCGCCAGGGATAGTAAACACTTGTGGTTCCCTTCCATCCACCTGTACAACGAGTGGAAGCACGTCAAATGCTGTTCCCTTACCTTGCCAGCCAAATGACTCACATACTTTTGTAAACTCAACAGAATGTGGATCACCAACGATTCCAGATTCCGTTTCATAACCAGCATAACGGATTAGCTGATGATTCCATACACGAACTCGCCCCGGTGCAAAAATCGTTATTGTTGGACGAATTTTCCCATCATTCGTTGCATATTGAATATGCTCAAGCAATGCGTTGAAAATATCCTCTTCTTTTGAAATATCTCGGGCATCAACAACATGCAGCGATTGCCAAAACAATCGACCAATACACTTATTACTATTGCGCCATGCTACTCGTGCGCCAAAGATTAATTCTTCCGTTGTCGGTATATATTCGCCTGCTGTTTTAATTTGCTGTAATTTATTTTCTAGCCATGTTTTAGACTCATTTTGCTCTACTAGATAAAGTTCTAAAAACCGCTGTACTTCATGTAAATTCATATCGAATTCCTCCATCTACCCTCATATTAGAGGAATGAAACTATAATCACCACGAAAAAATCTGCTAGAAAACATACATATTTTATATATGAAATACTTTGTTCAATATTTTATATCCTTTCTTCCATGTTTCTAAAACTAAAATTATTTATGGATTAGGGTTCCTATTTTGAGTAGACATTATAAAAATTAGGGGAAATTATAGAGGAAAAAACTATAGAGTATAGATTTGCTATTATAACGTTTTTTTATTCCGAAGTAGGTAATACACGAGACATTTTCAGCCACATTTGCAATTTTGTTTATCATTGTTACTACCTTCGCAGTATTAACGAATGGTGATCTTTGTTTGTCAGTATAGTTGGCATAAAAAAAAGCATGTTGCACGAACGTGCAACATGCTTGATGACCCGTACGGGATTCGAACCCGTGTTACCGCCGTGAAAGGGCGGTGTCTTAACCACTTGACCAACGGGCCTTGGCTCCGAAGGCAGGACTCGAACCTGCGACAACCTGATTAACAGTCAGGTGCTACTACCAACTGAGCTACTTCGGAATAATGGTGGGCCTAAATGGACTCGAACCATCGACCTCACGCTTATCAGGCGTGCGCTCTAACCAGCTGAGCTATAGGCCCATTATTTTTTGGAGCGGGTGATGAGAATCGAACTCACGACATCAGCTTGGAAGGCTGAGGTTTTACCATTAAACTACACCCGCAGATGGTGGGTCAGGACGGAATCGAACCGCCGACACTTAGAGCTTCAATCTAATGCTCTACCAACTGAGCTACTGACCCGGAAAAATGGAGGAGGTAGAGGGATTCGAACCCCCGCGCGGTGTTACCCGCCTGTCGGTTTTCAAGACCGATCCCTTCAGCCAGACTTGGGTATACCTCCGGAAAATATATAAATGGTGGAGCCTAGCGGGATCGAACCGCTGACCTCCTGCGTGCAAGGCAGGCGCTCTCCCAGCTGAGCTAAGGCCCCAACAATCAGGAAAGATGGTCGGAATGACAGGATTCGAACCTACGACCCCTTGGTCCCAAACCAAGTGCTCTACCAAGCTGAGCTACATTCCGATACTATTAGGCTTTTTTGGCGCGCCCGACAGGAGTCGAACCCATAACCTTCTGATCCGTAGTCAGACGCTCTATCCAATTGAGCTACGGGCGCATAATTTTTATAAAAACATGATGAGCCATGAAGGACTCGAACCTTCGACCCTCTGATTAAAAGTCAGATGCTCTACCAACTGAGCTAATGGCTCATATTAATATTAAGAAATGAATGGCTGGGGTACTAGGATTCGAACCTAGGCATGACGGAATCAAAATCCGTTGCCTTACCGCTTGGCTATACCCCAATTATTAAATGGGGCGACTGATGGGAATCGAACCCACGAATGCCGGAACCACAATCCGGTGCGTTAACCACTTCGCCACAATCGCCACTATATGTAATCACAGCAGTGTTTGATAACGAGTACCTCGAAACCTGGCAGGGGCAGTAGGAATCGAACCCACACCAAAGGTTTTGGAGACCTCTATTCTACCGTTGAACTATGCCCCTATTAAATAAAACTGGTGGAGGGGGACGGATTCGAACCGCCGAACCCTAAGGAGCGGATTTACAGTCCGCCGCGTTTAGCCACTTCGCTACCCCTCCATGGATGATGCCGGCGATAGGAGTCGAACCCACGACCTACTGATTACAAGTCAGTTGCTCTACCAACTGAGCTACACCGGCATAAAAATGGCGGTCCCGACCGGGATCGAACCGGCGATCTCCTGCGTGACAGGCAGGCATGTTAACCGCTACACCACGGGACCATTTTGGTTGCGGGGGCTGGATTTGAACCAACGACCTTCGGGTTATGAGCCCGACGAGCTACCACTGCTCCACCCCGCGATAATAAAGTGATTTATTTTAAAAATGGTGGAGGATGACGGGCTCGAACCGCCGACCCCCTGCTTGTAAGGCAGGTGCTCTCCCAGCTGAGCTAATCCTCCACATGGGTAAATAAGCGAAGCGACGTCCTACTCTCACAGGGGGAAGCCCCCAACTACCATCGGCGCTAAAGAGCTTAACTTCCGTGTTCGGTATGGGAACGGGTGTGACCTCT
>NZ_JBIWFC010000029.1:0-44472 GCF_044762845.1 Lysinibacillus sp. NPDC096382 | reverse complement strand
GCTGCGCTGCAGGGTCTCGGGCCAACACGATGTTGGTCACGAAGGCGTTATCACAGGATGTGATGCTTTTAGCCTTCGTTCCTCTATTGCTGATCTCCGGAGAGTCGCCCAGTCTCCACTCCAATCAACTATTT
The DNA here is from genome assembly GCF_044762845.1 of Lysinibacillus sp. NPDC096382. Classification (NCBI taxonomy): domain Bacteria; kingdom Bacillati; phylum Bacillota; class Bacilli; order Caryophanales; family Bacillaceae; genus Lysinibacillus; species Lysinibacillus sp. NPDC096382. Next base: position 44,338 of record NZ_JBIWFC010000029.1, on the reverse strand, counting down.
ACATAGTAGACGTTTTAACAAAAGTCATCCACAACTTTTGGTGATAAACCTTATTATTTCATGATTGACACAATTTGCCTGTAAGTCTACAGTTATATTAAAGAAATTGAGTATTCTATCATTTTAATGAAATGAGGGTTGTTGTATGTTAACATTTGAACAAATTCATGACGCTAAACGAAGAATCTCATCTTATATATATGAAACGCCTATTATTCGTTTAAATGGGCTCGATCATCTTTTAGGATGTCACGTCTACATAAAAGCCGAGAATTTGCAAAAAACAAACTCCTTTAAGCTTCGAGGGGCTCTCAATAAAATGCTTTCCATGCCACTAGAACAACTACAAAAAGGCGTAGTTGCTGCATCCTCTGGTAATCATGGTAAAGGTGTCGCCTATGCTGCCAAGCTATTAAATAGTAAGGCGACAATTGTTCTACCGGATTCAGCTCCTAGCGTTAAGGTTGATGGAATACTTGCCTTAGGTGCAGAAGTTGTACAGTGTAAGCTGGCAGAAAGACATGTTCTAACTGAAAAACTTAGTCGTGATCATGGCTATTGCAATATACATCCTTATGATGATTACGATATTATGGCAGGACAAGGAACAGTAGGATTGGAAATTGTAGCACAGCTTCCTGAAGTCGATACTATTGTTGTTCCTATTGGCGGTGGTGGATTAATTAGTGGCGTTGCAACTGCTGTCAAATCCATAGCCCCTCATATCAACGTAATTGGTGTGGAACCTGCTGTTGTTTCGCGTTATACAAAAAGCTTAGAGGCAGGCGTAAGATTGCTTTTAGCGGAACAAAAATCTTTGGCTGATGCTCTACTAACTTTACAGCCTGGGGAACGGAACTTCCCAATTGTTCAACAGCTTGTCGATGAGATTGTAAGTGTAGATGAAGTAATGATTCAACGTGGGATGAAAACCTTACTCTCTGCGGGTAAAATTATTGCGGAGCCCTCCTCTTCTATCGGCATTGGCGCTGCCCTGCAAGGAATTTTACCTATTCGTAAAAATGAAAAAGTGTGCTTCCTTATTTCTGGAGGAAATGTCAGATTTGAAGCTTTAGACAAAAAAGCATCCACTCAAATTTAACGAGTAGATGCTTTTTTGCTTGTCGAGTCTAAACGTAACTCTCAGGATTTTTTAAATTCATAACAGCCTTTTTAGGAAATAAAGCTTTCCAGAAATAAATTGCGAAACCCATTAACACTAAACAATGAAAGACATAAATCGAAATAGCAAGAACATTCGGCTCACTATCGGTCATAAAAGCAATAAAATCATGCGTAGCGTGCCAGATAATTGGAAATATAATACTTTTTGTCTTTGCTACAATTTCTGCACAAACTAGCCCAAAGAGGCATGCATAAGTAACCTGTAGTAATGTCATTAAAAAATCCTGACCGGAAAGTAAATTTGTAAAATGTCCAATACCAAATAAAATTGAGGAACCTATAATAGCCACTTTAAGCCCTTTTGCTGATAAATATTTGAAAACTAGGCCTCGGAAAATAAGCTCTTCACAAAAACCAACGGCAATAACAAATAGAAGTAAAATAAATACATACTGCGCAGAAAAACCATCTTTATCAGTAATACCATTCAAGAATGTAACCAGCTCAGAAACAATGATAACAACCATCCAAGCCTCTGCTTTAAATCTTCTAAACCCAAAATCTTGGAAAGAGAATTTACTTTTTTTCATGATCCAAAGAGTAACTAGTACACCAACTGCAAAGGCAATAAATTGAATTAAAACTAAAGAGCTTAAGCTACTTATATTTTTGACAGCTATAATTACACCAGCTACGAAAGGAAAAACAAGTGCAAGCATAGTAAATAGTATCGATAAAAGAATAGGTGAATTCTTCATTTTCATTTATTCTCTCCATTCAATAATTTTAGTTTAACGCCTTCAAAAACATCTTTTAAAATACCCTCAATTTCCGAGCTGTCTAAATCGCAAGTATTCGTCGCACACATTGTCGCTATACCATGCGTAGTTAACCATATATCGATAAATAGAGATTTAGCAGAGGTTTGGGTTAATCCCGTTAATTTAGAAATTAGCGCTATAATTCCTTGGTTTTCTACGTCATTTATTAAATTTGAAAAGCTCGATATCTCATACTTATTGGATAGGAATAATAGCTCAAAGAACTTTTTTTCCTCGCGAGCAAAATTAATATAAGCTAACCCCATTCCTAAAAAAGAACTTTCTTGCAAGCCCTGAAACATTCTTTCGTTGTATAGATTGCTAGCCCTTTCATATATTGCAGACTTTAAATCGTCCATACTCGAGAATAATCGAAATATAGGCTTTGTCGAACAACCTAACTCTTTTGCTAAATCTCTTGCATTAACACTATCAATCCCACTCTTCCTAGCCATTTCAAAAGCACAATCCATTAAAATTTCTTCCGTAAACCGCTCTTTTGGCGCCAAAAAAATTTGCCTCCTCTCAATAGGTAACACTAGTTACCTATAATGTAACAGTATTTTCCTACCAATGTCAATAAGGTATTCAAAAAAATTCCAAGAATAAAAAAGCTCACTTTGTAAATGAGCTTTCTTTTCCCAAGAAAGTCCGTAAACTCCCAATACTACTGATGTCTGGAATGAAAAAGCAAGCAGGGCTAAAAGTGAGCTCATTACGCTTCCCCACTTATAGCCCCTTATAAAATAAATTAAATTATCTAGATATTCCTTATTCCAAATTTAACAAATCCGAAATTATTTCTGCACTACCTGGCGAAAACATAAATATTGAGAATGAAATACATAATAATCCTACAAATACAATACTAATTTTCTTTATTAACAAAGATTGCTTTTTCATAAATATTCCTTTAAATACGAAAAATAGCCCTACAAATAGGATTAAGAAATACCAAACTCCCATTTTAGCTCACCCCTTTTACAAAAAAGACGTTAAAAGTCAAGGGAAGTTCTACCATCTCAAACAGCTTGTTTATAGAAATAAAGTACAAAATTCAAAAAACAGACTTACAATTTAAATTATCCTATATGACCTAGTTATTGCTTTCTTGTTTAATTTGATCGATTCTATTTTTCCCCCATTCATACATCATCTCAACGATTGGTAATAACGTCATCCCTAGTTCTGTCATAGAATATTCAACTTTCGGAGGGACTTCTGGAAACACTTCTCGATGAACAATTCCATCTTCCATCAGTTCACGTAATTGGTTTGATAATATCTTATGAGATATTTTCGGAAAAAGTCTTTGAAGCTCACTGAAACGATGTGGTCCTTCGACGCCTAAATGCCACAGAATAACGACCTTCCATTTACCACTAATGATTGATAATGTAAGTTCTTTTTCACAATGGTAATCGTTATTTACTATTCTCTCTTTTATCTCTTCTCTTAATTTATCTGACATAGAGCTAACTCCCTTTTCGTATAAGTAACTTTTAGTAACCTCCGCACCAAAAAGTGCACTCTTCACAATGTATAAAACCGTAGTAAAATGAGGATAGTCTTAAAGACAAATCTTAATCTATTTTTTCGTCTAAATAAAATTATCTCAACCGAAGGAGCAAAAAACATGCAAACAATCGCAGGAAAAGTAGCGTTAATTACAGGAGCTGGGCGTGGAATCGGACGTGCTACAGCAGTAGCTTTTGCGCAAGAAGGTATTCACGTAGGTCTTGTTGGACGTACTCTTGAAAATTTACAACAAGTTGCAGAGGAACTTAAGCAGTATGATGTGAAGGTTGCAATCGCTGTGGCAAATGTGGCGGATTTAGACTCTATTACTAAAGCCGTTGAATCTATTCGCGGAGAACTTGGCGCCATCGACATTTTAGTAAACAATGCTGGAATTTCAAAATTCGGTAACTTCATGGACTTAACACCTGAAGAGTGGACAAATATTATCGATGTCAATGTAAAAGGTGTGTACTACACAACACGTACTGTATTACCGGAGATGTTAGAGCGCAACACAGGCGACATCATTAATATCTCATCAACAGCTGGTCAAAAAGGTGCACCGATTACAAGCGCATACTCGGCTTCAAAAGCTGCGGTTATCGGACTAAGTGAATCATTAATGCTTGAAGTGCGTAAGAAAAACATTCGCGTTACAACATTAACGCCAAGTACAGTTGCTACGGATATGGCGGTTGAGCTTAACTTAACAGACGGCAATCCAGAAAAAGTGATGCAAGCAGAAGATTTAGCAGATTTAATGGTTGCTCAGCTAAAACTTCATCCACGTGTTGTATTAAAGCATGCTGGACTTTGGTCAACGAACCCTTAATAGAACTATTCGAAATATCAAGGCGCTATCTTTGGATGGCGTCTTCTTTTTTATAATGAAAAGGATAAGGAAAATGGGGCTAGCTTATCGCTAACCCCGTTCCAACCACTTCATTTCAAATACCCTACTTATTTGATCCAGCCCAAAATCATTTCTCTTAGCAATTTAGAAGCTGTATTTGCTGTCATTTCAGATGAGTCGTAAATTGGTGCTACTTCAACTAGGTCAAAGCCCACTACATTGACGTTACTTGCTGCAATCGCATGGATTGACGCTAGTAATTCTTTTGATGTAATGCCTCCGCAATCTACTGTTCCTGTACCAGGTGCATGTGCGGGATCAAGTACATCTATATCAATTGTTACGTAAACATTACGTCCTGCTAAAGACGGCAATACTTCTTTTAATGGTTCTAGCACTTCAAATTTTGAAATGTGCATGCCATTTTCCTTTGCCCATTCAAACTCTTCCTTCATACCTGAACGAATACCAAATGAATAGACATTTTTTGGTCCGATATGTTCAGCAATTTTGCGAATCGGCGTTGAGTGAGAAAGTGGCTCCCCTTCATATTCTACACGTAAGTCTGTATGTGCATCGAAGTGGATAATTGCTAGGTCATCATATTTGGCAGATACAGCTTTCATAACAGGCCACGATACTAAATGTTCGCCACCCATACCTACAGGAATCTTGCCGTCTGCTAAAAGCTTCTCGATATACTTTTCAATCTCATCTAATGAGCGCTGTGCATTACCGAATGGTAACGGTATATCACCCGCATCAAAATATTTCACTTCATCTAGCTCACGGTCTAAATACGGACTATATTCCTCTAGCCCAATAGATACTTCACGGATACGCTGTGGACCAAAACGTGAGCCTGGACGATAACTAACTGTCCAGTCCATTGGCATACCATAAATGACCGCCTGAGCATCCTCATATATAGGATGACTTTTTATAAAAACGTTTCCTGAATAAGCTTCATCAAATCTCATTACTCGACCTCCACTATATAAAAAATTATTAAATTCATTTTCACCACTAGAGTTGATATCCCGTTCTGGGCGTTTCTGGAGCATCCATTTTCATCACTCCAATCACCTTATTCACATGACATATGTTCTAGCAAAATGTCATTCAAATCCTTCAATGATGAACCTTTTATCACTACTCTATTAAGGACTTACAGGAATGTAATGAAACCTCTATCCTTGTATCCTCGTATACATTATTGGAACGTCTAGCAAAATTCGATTAAAATCTACAATGTGTGTTTTTTTGTCGAACACTAGCATTTCAAACAGTACAAAAAAAGTATAGATGTTTTTGAATAAAGTGCAATAGTTTTTACCAATAATTTCGATTAAATATGAATGTTCAGACACATACTATACGCAAGTGTGAGAAAACGAGGTGAAGTCAGATGCAGAGAAAAAGCTATCAACGTAAACAAAAGCGTGTAAAGCGTACGCGTAAAGTACTTACCCTTTTTATCGCCTTTACATCTGCAATTGTAGTAGCATTTATAGCTTTACGCGTCTATGTTCAAGTGGCTGGTGCCCCACCTTTAACCGTACCTAAAGCCTCTATTTTCTTAGATGAAAATGAGAACCAAATTGGAGATCACTTTACGAATGAACGACGTTATTGGGTTGGGCGTGATGAGATGTCCCCCTATTTAGCAAAAGCAGTAGTCGCTGTTGAGGATAAAGATTATTATAAGCACAGCGGTTTTGATTTTTCTCGTATCGCTGGTGCAGTATTAGTTGATCTTAAGGCTGGAGGTAAGGTTCAAGGAGCAAGTACAATTACGCAACAATATGCTCGAAATCTATATCTTTCACATGAAAAATCATGGACACGAAAATTAAATGAAGCACTGTATGCTTATAGATTAGAAGTTTTTTATGATAAGGATGAAATATTGGAAGGCTACTTAAATACTGTTTACTACGGACATGGTATGTACGGCGTAGAAGCAGCTAGTCGATTTTATTTCGGAAAATCAGCAAAAGATTTAACATTAGCAGAAGCTGCAATGTTAACAGGAATTCCAAAAGGTCCAAGTATTTACTCTCCTATTGTCAATCTAGATAAAGCAACTAATCGCCAACAAGTTATTTTAAAACTGATGGCCGATCAAGGTGCTATTACGCAAGATGAAAAAACACGTGCAGAAAGTGAAAAGCTTGTCTTAAAGAATGATAGTTGGGTTGCAGCAAAATCTGTAGCACCATTTTTCCTTGATGTAGCATGGCAAGAGGCTAGTGAAATTTTGAAATCGAAAAATCTCGACATTAGTGAAGGTGGCTGGACTATCCAAACAACTCTTAATCTAGAACACCAAAAGGCAGCAGAGGGAGCTGTAGCCAAACATATGCCTAACGACGATCTTCAAACTGCTTTTGTTAGTATGAAATCCAAAACAGGCGCCGTTACAGCATTAGTTGGTGGTCGTGACTATGCTACAAGTTCATTTAACCGAGTTACACAGGCAAAACGTCAGCCAGGCTCAACCATTAAACCTATTTTATATGCGGCAGCTTTAGAGAATGGTTATACACCTTTAACCTATTTAAATGTAGGTGAGACAACTTTCACTTATGATCATGGACGTGCCACATATGCACCAAAAAATGTTAATGGCAAATTTGCAAACCATGATATGTCAATGGCCCAGGCTATCGCTATTTCAGATAATATTTACGCTGTGAAAACTTTAGAGGAAATTGGATTTAAAGCATTTCATAATATAGCTGATCGCTTCAACGTGAATATCGGTACTAAGGACAATTTATCCATCGCGCTTGGAACGACTGAAACAACATTATATGAAATGACGAATGCTTATAATATTTTAGCATCGCAAGGTAAAAAAACTACGCCTACTACTATTGTTTCTATTAAAAATGCGAATGGCGATATCATCTATGAAAATAAAGAAGCTGATAAAGAAGATGAGACTGTTCTATCAAAAGAAAATACGTATATCTTAACAGAAATGATGACGGGTATTTTCGATCCAGTCTTTAGTGATTATTCTCCAGCTACAGGGATTGGCATTCGTTCTCGCATGACGCATACGTATGCAGCCAAATCTGGCTCTACAAATAGCGATCAATGGTTAATTGGATTTACACCTAGCTTAACTGCTGGCGTGTGGAACGGCTATGACCAAGGAAAAAACCTAACAGAAAGAGAAGATACTGCATCTACAAAGCAAATTTGGATCGACTTTATGGAGGCTGTCAATAAAGGAACAAAGAACGAAGATTTTGCAAAGCCTAAAGACGTTAAAGGTGCGGTCATCGATATTGAATCAGGTAAATTAGCAACAGATGCCTGCCCAAAACAACGTCTCGTTTATATGGATGCGAAAGATGTACCAACTGAAAAATGTTCAAACTTCGATATTCTCGATACGAATACGTGGGGAAAATTCTGGAATATGCTTCCATTCTCCATCTTTAAAGATTAACATGCGGAACCTTTATCAGAGATAGACGTTTTAATTAACGAAGGCTCTCGACAAAGTACAGACATATACGAAAAAGAAAAGCTTTCTCTTCCCCGGAGCCGTGTCCGTGGGAACAGAAAGCTTTTCTTATTTATGGTTCGCGAAGTAGATGAGCATCATGGGGCATTTGGCTTGGGTTTGGGTTGTTCAAATGCCGCATAGCGCTCATCACATTCGCAGAACCAAGCGTCCTAGCTTACTAAAATGTAAGCTCTTCATCAAGTTTACTTTGTTTCAAATCCACTTTCAACCTTATATCGAAAGCGATTGTAAAATGTCACACATTGTTCAATCATTGTAGGTCTATTATACAAATAAATCTTGACGCAATTGCTCCTCACTACGTGCCCACAAGTCCGGATTAAGCTCTTCTAGGAAAGAAGCTAACACCTTTTTAGATGGCGCATCCATATGTTCAACAATAATATGACGCTTCATAGATTTATCCATTTTATTCACATGATCAGCTAAAATTTTATAGCCTCGACGTTTTTCGCGATTGACTACCATTTCACACGCAGTTACACCTGCATAGTAAGGTCCATCCGCTTTATGGTCTATTGTCACCCAAACCAACCAATACGGTTTCCCACCTTCTGAATCAGCACGATCTGTCGTAAATTTAATACCTCGTTCCACATCACTGCGAGCATGCATAGCACCAATTTCAACTGATGCCGTCCCCTCTTCTAAATCGATAATGACTGGCGATACGTTTTCAAGCGAAAGCGAACCGATACCAAATCCCTTATGTCCATCTGTTGGGTCATTTTTAATAATAGTAAAGCCCATTTTTTGTTTTGCTTTTTCTTCATTTGCCATACTTTAACTACCTCCGTTCTGCTATTATAAAAGTAAAGCATAGTTAAGCGCATTAGCACAGGAATGAACACGACACTGGCATTGCGCATATGCCTAAATACAAGTAAGAAGTTTATACTTTCTTATAAACACTATACAACATTATTCAATAAAGGAGGCAATATTATGCCATACGTAACAGTGAAAATGCTTGAAGGTCGTACAGAAGAACAAAAACGCGCACTAGTAAAAGAAGTAACAGAAGCCGTTTCTCGTACAGTTAATGCGCCACCAGAAAATGTAACAGTCTTCATCGAAGAAATGTCTAAAAATCATTACGGTGTTGCAGGCGTGCGCTTTAGCGATAAATAAAGAGTAAAACGGGTAGAGCATATAAAGCTCTACCCATTTTTAACGTAATGTAGCCTTATAGTGCCTTGCACGTTTGGAAAGCTGTAATAGCTTCGTTTTTCGGTTTTAGCGGCGGAACTTGGCCTTTTAGCGGCGAATTTTTCGATTTTAGCAGCGGAATTTCACCTTTTACCGGCGATTCTCCGGTTTTTGTGGCTTAACTCGACCTTCAATCGGTAACACGGAATTTCAATACTAGGATGTGATCTATGAAATGAATAAATTTAAATTATCACTACCCATTTGTATGCTCATCGTTGGCCTCTTACTTATTTTTATTAATCCCATTCAAAATGCAATTATCGCTCATTTGAGTAAACAACTAAATACAACTGATTACAGTGTAGACGATATTGAAAAGAACAAAAACGCAGATGCCGATTTTGAATTTGAAGCAGTGCAATCTTTATCCATTGCAGAAGTTTTAAAAGCTCAAACAACCGCAAAAAAAATGCCTGTCATTGGTAGTATCGCTGTTCCTAGTGTTGGTATGAAACTTCCTATCGTCAAAGGAGTTGGTAATGCCTCTCTTGCCGTTGGAGCAGGCACTATGAAGCCTAATCAAAAACTCGGACAAGGAAACTACGCATTAGCAGGTCATTACTTTGAGGAAAAAGATATTTTATTTGGCCCTTTATACAAGGCGAACATCGGAGATACGATTTATTTAACGGATTTAACGAATATTTATGAGTACAAAATAACGATCAAGGAAATTATCGCTGCTACAGATGTTTATGTTATTAATGACATCCCTGATAAAACTGTTTTAACCCTCGTGACATGCGCTGATAGAGGTACGAAACGACTTGCTGTACAAGCAGATTTTGTCGAGCAATATCCATTCGACCAAGCACCTGCAAAACTATCAGAAACTTTTTAGTTTAAGAAAAGCCCCAAGATTTTTTTAAAATTAAAAGTCAAGAGTTAAAGTAATTTGCTTGTTACATCAGTATTCTTTATGAAATGCGCAACATTATAACGAGTTATTTTTAAGCTGAACTAATTTCTGCATTAGTTCAGCTTTTATTTGTGATTAAAATTATATTTAGGAATATTTGTTAAAATTATTTATAGTATAAATGGGTGTAAAATCGTACCTTATTCAACTAACGGTGCAGTTTAGTTGAAGAGTGTTGTTTAACTTGTTGTTCAACAATCGGGCAATATTATTGAATAACATTCTTTTATGAAAGTTCCCAAAAATTTATAACGAAGTCAGATACCATTTCCTGTGTAGAAACAAGGGGAGTCTTGATTTCATCTACAATGTACGAAAGCAGTTCAGTCCAAGAGTGTTTTTCAACAGAATTTTTATTTATCTGCTGCATGAACTTCCGCAATTCACGCATTTTTTGCGGATCCACACTTTCCTCCAAATAATTTTCTACATACTGGTTAACAAATGTAGCTTCATACAAACATTCCTCTAAAATCAAAGCGCAAGCTCTCGCTTTGCTACAATCTAATGCATAGGCCAATGTAACGATTACTTCATATACAGGTTAAAGAAATTCGCTCACATTCTCCAGCTTGTGTTCGTCTAATCACTGGTGTGTTTTTTATATTTCCACGGTATAAAGTACTGTCAATTCCAACACCCCGGCGAAAATTTGGTGATAAATTTTTGAGGATATCCTTATTGTTAATTCCGTGTATGCACATTTGTTCTGCTATGCTTTTTACAGGTGTATTTGTTATATGGGCTAATCTATTCAATAATAATACCAGGACTATAAATTGGGAAATAAAATAAAAATTAAAAATATATGTAAAATAAAAGGGAAATTATCCCTTGTGTCGAATTATTATAGATGTACCATAAAAAATTATATTTGAAGGAGTGTTGTTAAATGAATGGTAAAAAATTTCTAATCAGTTCTGCTCTCTCTCTGTCCTTATTGGTGCCTGTTGTGTCTGCTTCTCCAGCTTTTGCAAGTACAGAAAACACTGTAAGTTCTTCAACTCAATCAGATGCCTCAACTCGAGGGATCATTACTAGGGATATCCCTAAAAAAGAAAATGTTTTTGCAAACTCTTTTACTGAAAACGGCGTTACTTGGTATTTAAAAGGTATCACCTATTCAGGTGGCTGGTACATCGGCCACTATGAAGCTAACGTTTAACATAAAAAAGTAAATTTTGAAATATTTTAAGAGCGATGATAGACGTCGCTCTTTTTTATTATTTAACTTTGCCCCGTTACCTTAATGATAGGGCTTTTTAATTTTGGCTGTTTTCGAAAAGATTGTTGCTATTAACATTGTTGCCTTATTACTATTTTTGTAATAATCACTAGGCAAGAGCGTAGTATAAAAAATGTTATTCCAATATGGGGGCGAAAAAATGGTTACTAACTCAGATAAGAATAAAGGATCAAAGAAGAGATTTGAAGAAATCCTTTCAGAAACTGGTGTGGCTAACGGGAACAGAATAATAGTAGATAATGAAACAGGAGTTCATTATTTATTTAGTTGGGGTGGATATGCAGGGGGAATCACCCCGTTGTTGGATAAGGACGGAAAACCAATAATAGAACCAAATAATGAATAACAGGGCTTTAGTTAAATATTCGATTTAAACATAAAAACAGAGTTGATTCTACACATTTTGTAGATTATTTCTGTTTTTATATTTTAACAGCAACAATCTATACGAAAACAGCCTTAGAGAAAGGCTTTCCTTTGTAATCTAAATGCTTTTTTAGATAAGAGAATACAAATAGTGAGGATTTTTGTGTTTTAGTGCCTTCTTAAACTATCTGCCCCGTTAGCCATCCATGTAGCGCAAAAACCAGCGCTACACCACAGAAAATGAAAGATGATTAAGTTCTTTCATGGGAGTTGAATATTGATTATTTATAGTGCTTGTTCAACTAACGGGTGCTTTAGTTGAACAAGATAGTTAAAAATTAGCCTAGTTAAAAGTAATTTAACAAGGCTGGTTTTGTATCTCATTATTCTACTTAAACTGCTCAAATTGATTAGTTACCCATCGTTCTTGATTTTCTGCAATGTATTTTTCAACCCCTATTAATATGAGTTTTAATCGTTACAATTTTCCCCTCATTTGTTTCAAAAATTAATCCATGTAACAAAAAACGAATAGAACTATATATGGAAAAAAAGAAACAGGTGCTGTTGTTCCACATCTACCAACTATAAGAGCTACTTTATTTTTCGACCATGACTACCTTTGTTAAAAGTAGCAACTTCTTGATGGCTCTTTAGTTGGCGATAGTCTCCTATTGTTAATTGAATGATTTCAGATATCCTTGCACCTGTTTCGAACAACATACGTGCAATCAACATTTCCCGTTGTGACCAATCCACTTTTCCCCAGCTTGATAAACTTGATATGGTAAATTGCCATCATCTATTATTTGTGCCACTCTTCTTTAATAATTTTGAAATAGGAATCTGTTAATCTTCTGTGAGGAATAGCATCTTCTGTCCCTGAAATATTCGGCATTCTAGGTTTATCTTTTCTAACACCATGTTGATTGCTATAATCATGCAAAATATCTTGCCCATCTATGAATGGATTGTTATATGCATAATGCTCCAATCGAATCATCGACTTATAAAAAGATTTTAATGCTAATAAAAAGCGACTGATTGTAATAGGACTTTTATTTGTTAATTTCACAAATCGAAAGGTATCTCTCGAATTTTACATGCCAGCTCAAGCATTAAATAATCTTCTACAACTATTCGTATTATTTCAGATGAATCATTCCTTTTCACTCGTTTCCCTTGATAATTACTTTCTAGCTCCAACCATTTAAAAAATGGAAGCAGGCAATTTAAATAAGACGTAGCAGAACTCTTATCAATTCTTCCTAAACAATCATAGAAATAATCTGTTTATGCAGGGACATGTTGGTTATCTTTAAATACTAATAATTGATATTTACTCGGTATTCCTTTTGGACAATAATCATACCAATACAATCTAACACCACCTATAACAGAACGCTTGTTCTAACTTTAACTTATTTATTAGTAAAATTGTAAAATGTATAATCCTTTAATAAATTATACAAAAATAAAAAAGCACATTACTAAACTTTTCGTTTTTAGTAACGTGCTTTTTATTGAATGTGTAACATTTTATTAAAGTGTTACTAAATTTGACTCAAAGTACAATTACCTGTACTTAATCTTACAGAGTAATCTTAGGACTTTCTTATTGAAAATTATTTCACTTCTGTATTGCGACGTCGCAATAAGAATAATGCACCTAGAACGAGAGCCACACCAATTAGTGTAAGAGCTGTTTGATTTGCTCCATTTGTTTGTGGCAGTTTACCCTGCGCCTTTAACTGCGCTTCCATTTCTTTTGCATCTGCTTTGATTTTGTCAATATCAAGTGATTTTGCTACTTCTTCCTGTTCCTCTTTAGATAACTTGTTGTATTTATCGAGGAAATCCTTATATGCATCTAAAGTGTCTTTATTTGCTGTAGAAGGATTATATGGCTTTAAGTCTTTCCCTTGGTCAATGACTTCTTGTACAGATGGTTTTCCAGGTTTTGTTGTTTCAGGTTTTCCAGGATTTGTTGGATTTTTCGAATCTGTTGTTGAGTTACCTGGATTTTCTGGATCAACTGGTTTCTCCGGTTCTGGATTTGGTTTGTTTGGATCAACCGACTTCTCTGGTTCTGGAGCTGGCTTGTTTGGATCAACTGGTTTCTCTGGTTCTGGTTTTGGTTTGTTTGGATCAACCGGCTTCTCTGGTTCTGGTTTTGGCTTGTTTGGATCAACTGGTTTCTCCGGTTCTGGTTTTGGTCCTGGGCCTGGATCAGGGTTTGGACCTGGTCCTGGGCCTGGATCAGAATTTGGTTTTACTAATGCAGAACATGTATCTTTTACAGTAAATGAGCCAATTAAACTACTTCCTTCATATATATAGTACGTTCCTTGTTTAATAGCTTCGTTTGGCAATACAACCGTTCCAGTAATACTAGTTGTTAGAACTTCACTGTTGTCTACACCCTTAACGATATTTCCATTAGCATCTTTTACTGTGATCTTTGCATTCGCATTAGGCATTCCAAACTTAGTTTGTACAGTCAATGTAAACTCAGGACAGGCAGGTGCTGCTGATACTTCTGCATAACAACTTTCTGAATATTTAACTGTTATTTGACCAATGAATAGATCACCTTGATATACACGATACTTACCAGAAGGAATTTCTTTAGGCTCAATAGTAATTTGTCCTAATTCATTTGTCGTTTGGTTTGTAGCAATAATTGCACCTGTTTCATCTTTGATTGTGATATTGCTAACATTAGGACGTGGTTTACTATTTTCATCCTTCACCGTTAATGTGAATAGTTCACATTTTGGTGCTGGTTGAACTGATTTTTCACATTCGATATTTGTTTGGAAAGTACCAATTTTTTCACCATCAACTTCAACTGCGTAAGTACCTGGGTCTAAATCCCGTAATACAATAACGCCTGTCTTAGTTGTTGTATTAATAATTTCTTTACCGGCAGCATCTTTCACAACGATTTTTGTAGTATCATCCTTAATTTTATTACCATCAACATCTTTTACAGTTAATTTGAATTCTTCGCATTTTGGTAATTGTTTAATGATAAATTCATGCCCACAATCTTTTGTATACGTTAAATTTACTGTTCCTAAGAATTGTTTACCTTCGTACGCCAGATACTCACCTGGCTTTACACCATTTGTAGGATTATTTTTGTTTGATTCAAAAATAAACTTGCCTGATGCGTCTGTTGATGCCTTTACTTCTGTAGTACCTGATTTTAATGTTAAATCTTTAATATTTGTACGGATATTTCCGTCTGTATCTTCAACCACGATTGTGAAGTTTTCGCACTTAGGTGCTGGTTGAATTACATTTTCATCCTTACATTTATCATCGTATTTCACTGTAACGCTACCTAGCTTATTTTCGTTTGAATCATAAACATCGTATTGACCAGCTTTAACTTGGTCTGGAGTAAAAGTAACTTTACCGTTTTCAACGGGATAATTTTCTGATAAACCCGTCGCCTCACTTACTAATGTTACTGTTCCATTAACTAATTTACCGTCAATATCGTATACTGTTAATCCAAATTTTGTACACGCTAAACCACTTAATGGTTTGTTTTCAATTTCAATCACTTGGAAACCAGCATACTTACCTGATGTTTCGATTTCCTTTTCATCAAGTTCAAACTCTTTTGTTAATGGCTCATAGCCTGGCTGTGTTTCTTCAATTACTTTATATTTCTTACCAGCAGTACTTGGCGCTAATTTTAAGCCATAGTTTAAATAGCCATCTGCACGTGTTGTTTTTGACGCTAACACGGTGTTACCTGTGTATGGTCCTAGTAAGTCAAACTTAACGTTTTCCATTGGTAAACCAGTTGCTGCATCCGTTTTGATAATGACGAATGGTACTTTACCAACTTTACCACCACCATCATAAGTGAAGTTGTTTTTATTAAATACATTCTGACCATGCTCACCATCTGTACTAGTATAAGCAACATCTACTGTGTTGTTTAAACTCTCACCTGATGCTCCCATAAATACTGTAGAGTACGTAACGTAATATGCTTTATCACCATTAGGTAATTTTAATGTAAACGTACCTTTTTCAATATCAACGTTAAAATTAGCATCTGATAAACTAATTTCTTTACCACGAGTCGGTGTTGGATTAGTCCCTGTAAAATTCATTTCATATACTTTAAATGAATCTTTTAAAATCAATTGGTTTGGATTACCTTCGCTGTCTTTATCTACAGTGTCAGTAATAACGATGTTATTTAATTGTGACTGAGCATAGTTAAACTTAAAATTCCAGTTAACTTGCGGAGAATTACCTACTTGTTTGCCTGTTTTATCTAAGATGTTCTTAGTATGAGCAACCGATACATCTTTCTCCCATTCTGCGTTAGGCTTAGTACTTGTTTTTTCATACAATGCTGCTTTATTACTAATTGTAATATCAGAACCATGTGGGAATACAGCATCAGCATCTTTTGATGTATACGTCACCTTATAAGGTCCTTTAATCGGTCCTAATTCGAGCATGATTTCATTTTTGTTAGGTGATTTATTAGTGTATTTTTTTGATGAGACTGGTTCAAATTCTCCCGCTGAATTTAATTCACCTTCAGTTACTGTAATACTAATCACTTCTTGAGATGGATCTAGTGTATCTTTAAACACCGCATCCTCGAACTCATTGTAGTTAAAGTTTAGCTCAACATCCCAATGGAATGTTTTTGTTTCATAGTTATAATAACCATCTTTTTTACCATTTGCTTTTTGTTCTTCTTTAACCTTTTGCGTTGCTGAATCAGACGACTCCGATTTGAATATACCAGTGTCTTTCAATTTCACAGTATTAGTGTAAGTACGATCATTTGTACCAATATCTTTAATTTCATAATCTGTTGTATAGTTAATTTCAATTACACCATTAACAGGCTGTTCTAATTTAAGAATAAATCCTGTTTCTTTACCGTCAACTTCTGTTTTATCTAAAGTAAAGTCTTTAAACTCATTACCATCAACTGTGACTGTTAAACTACCATCTTTTAATTTTAGTAATGAATCACCATACGTATCTTCAAATATTGCACCTGATTTCAACCCATATTTCGCTTGGTTCGCCACAATCTTCCATGATATTGTTTTATTTTGGTAGTCAACGCCAAGAGCAGATTTGTCTAATACTAGTTCATTCTTTTTATAATGAGAATAGGCGATACTTTCCAAACCATCCTCACGAGTAACTGTATTTTTTACTGTAATTTCAGTTGTCGGATATACACCATCGTCAGGCCTAGTTTTGTATTTAATAACGTATGCTTCTGTTACATCGTCATTAAACGACAATTCGAAACCATTTGTTCCATTATGAGTTAATTTATATTTTTCTTTAGCAACAGGCGTGCCATTCTCATCATAAACGTCTACATTTCCGGCTAAAATTTGTGTCTCATCCCATACATCAGTTAATATTGCCTGTTTTGCTGGAATATTACGCTTATTAAAGTTGTATTTAATCTTCCATTCTGTTGTTAAATCAGCAATATTAGGACCTGAACTTGACTTTTCTAAAGGTGTACCAAATTCAACATTCACATAAATTGGTTTCGTTGATGTTCCATTGTAAGTAGCAACGTTACCAAAGTTTGCCTCTTCAACATTACCCGGATCGCCAACTTTTGTTGTATAAATAATACGGTAACCTGTATGTTGCTTATTTGGTAAGTCAATTGTCATTGTATTATCATTAATAGTTGTCGGTGGTGCAGGTGTTAATTCTTTACCTACTGATATAGCTCCCGTTGGAGAAATACTTAATTCTGTTACAGTTGGAATGCCTTCAAAGCTATGTTGATTAATTAATGTGTCAGTAAATATAGTATTACCAGTATTACTATTCACATCTAAGTTCGTATTAACATCTACTGTCCAAGTAATAAATTCACTGTTTTTACCATCACGGTCTGCTTTACCTGATTTAGAAACTGCTTGACCGCTATTAGCTGGTTGAAAATTCAATTCAATCGTCTGGTATCCTGGCACTTCAATATTCTGTAACCAACCATCACCTACAGATTGTAGTTCACCTTTAATAGTGAAATAAACATCTTCTACTATTGTACCCGCATTAGCTTCATCACGAATTTTATCCGTGAATGTAAGAGTAGCAGTTTGCCCTGAAACAACTACATTACCAATTAAAGCACCTTGATAATATAATGGTGTGTCTCCACTTAGACCTGCAAATTGACTCGGCAATGTATAAGTTAAAGTAGAACCTGCACTATATTGGTGACCTGGGACTAAACCTAAATCCACTCTAAATTCTACAAAATCTCCAACTTTTCCTTGTGCCGATGTTCCAGAAACTTCTGCCCCATTAATTTTTAAAGTGATTTTCTCTTTAAAATTAGGATCTTCTCTATCAACAGGTAGACCAGGTGTTATTTGTTCATTCGATAGCTGTGGTGATTCACCCTCTACTGTTTTTTTAGCATCGTCCCCTTCGCCCTTAAGGTCATCTGCACTTTGATTTTTATCTTCTGTACTTTGATTTTTATCCTCTGTACTTGGATCTTTATCTACTGTACTTTGATTTTTATCCTCTGTACTTGAATCTTTATCTAATGTACTTGGATTTTTATCTTCTGTGCCACCTTCTCCATTTTTGATACTAGTAATATCACTAGATTCTTTACCATCTTTTTCAATTTCCTGGTTATGATCTTGTTGCTCTAACTCTAATGGTGTTGAAGAAGTGTCTTCAATCGCAAACACTGATATCGGTGATAGCATTGTTTGGAATACGAGTAGCATTAAGATTATTGCTATGTTTAGTTTTTTAAATTTCCTCATGTTTCTCTCCTTTTCTAAGTTCAGAGGGATACCTGTTGGTGTTTGCTGACGACGTTGCATCCTTTCTACATTTTGTAAAGGTATGCTACAAACATCGGTTGATCTCTCTTTCCTCCTATTCAGTTGTCGTCATACATTCTATTAAGTACTCGGAGTAGGTATTCATGATGACTTATGTATATTCGATGTACAATTAGAATGTATACATAGTACTTTTGTGACACCTTCAACAATAGGCCTCACCCCCTATAGGGTTTTAGGCTCATTATAAAAGATAATACTAAACAATTTCTAAACAATCACGGACTTTTTATTTAAAAGATTCTAAAAAATTTTATATTTTTTCCATTTTTTTCATCTTTATACACAACAAAAAAACAGTGAAAGTAACTCAATTAGAGTACTTTCACTGTTTTTCACTATTTGTATGTTGGAATACTATTTAATTTAATTATTTTATATACATATTTTTATACATAAAAAAATTTTTTATTTTTTCCCTTTTCCTTCAAGTATGGCTAATATTTGCTTCTTAATATCGGAATGGGTACTGTTGTCTTCTAAGAAATCTAGTGGGAAATAGACTTTATGATCTCGCTTCATGCGGCCAGAAATAGAATCAACAATAATAGATTCACGCGATAGCTCTCGTAGCTCTCCATTTTTCATTTCTAAGAAAATAGGAACACGCACTTCTTCCTCTCCAGGTCGATAAAAGTCATAAGGTAGATCTGCCGTCGTATCATGGACAAGATAATATTCTGGATTTAAATCAGCTTGCTTGAAGAGTTCTTGGAGTTTTTGATATTTATCCAACTCAACACCTGGGTCTAAATCGATGTACTGAAATAACTTTCGATTAACAAAACGGCGGCTTAAGTCACTTAATATAGCATCTTCCTCTTGCATCCAAAGCTGAAAATATGTAAAAAGAATACTTTCATCTAATGCAAGATAGTCTTCAAGCGTAATTGAGTTACGGAAAAACGCTAAAAAGTGTGTAGGCTCGTGCTTAAATTTGTAGCCTGCCAAGCTTAGTTCTTTAGCGCGTTTTAAAATATTATTTAAAACAACCTCTGCGCTGCGAGATACTGGGTGGAAATAAATTTGTAAGTACATTTGATAGCGGCTCATTATATAATCCTCTACCGCATGCATGCCCGTCGTCTTAATAACGACTTGATTTTTTCGCGGACGCATCACTCTTAAAATTCGTTCCATATCAAAATGACCATAGCTTACGCCAGTGAAATAAGCATCACGCTGTAGGTAATCCATACGATCTGCGTCTATTTGGCTAGATATTAAACTGACAACCTGCTTATTCGGATATGTTTTTTCAATTACCTGTGATACTTTCTCTGGAAAATCAGCTGATACTTTTTTTAATACTGCATTCACTTCTGTATCGCCGAGTAAAATTTGTCTTGTATAAAATTCGTGATCAAGCTCAAAG
Source organism: Lysinibacillus sp. NPDC096382 (assembly GCF_044762845.1). Taxonomy (NCBI): domain Bacteria; kingdom Bacillati; phylum Bacillota; class Bacilli; order Caryophanales; family Bacillaceae; genus Lysinibacillus; species Lysinibacillus sp. NPDC096382. The sequence continues at coordinate 24,463 of NZ_JBIWFC010000029.1, read as the reverse complement.
ACATTTTCAAAAGCGTGTGAAAATGGCCCATGCCCTAAATCGTGTAATAGGGCTGCACAAAGCACAAGCAATCGTTCATCCTCATCCCATTCAGGACGACCTGCAAATATATCATCTACTATGCGGCGTACAATTTCGTAAACGCCAAGCGAGTGACTAAAACGGCTATGCTCCGCTCCATGGAACACTAAAAACGTTGTACCGAGCTGGCGAATTCGTCGTAATCGCTGAAATTCTTTCGTACCAACTAGATCCCAAATCGCTTGATCCCGTACATGCACATAGCGATGCACTGGATCCTTGAATACTTTTTCCTCTTGTAATTTAGCTTTTGCATAATGTGTCAATTGTACAGCACCCCCGTTTCCTATTTGTTCTATTATATGCGATAAATATAGGACTAGCATACATATTTACTTTTAATTATAGAGACTATCAACCTAACTCGCTGTATTCTCGTCTTAATTTAGGATTCTATTGACCTAATTTCCAAGCAATGGAGCGAAAGTAAAGCTTCTCGCCCCTCACTTTATACGTTCTATCCATCGAAGTGACTCTTCTTTCCGTTCACTTCGATGATTCTATCCGTCGCTCTGGCTCTTCTATCCATCACTTCGTTAGTTATTCGTAGCTTTGATTCTTCTATCGGTAGATATTAAAAATGCAGAAAAAAACAAAAACTATCTCCAACTAGACTAGTGAAGATAGCGTTTTGTTTTACTTATTTTTTTAACTTTGCTAAAACCTTTTCCATTAGTTCTTCTTCCGTTAATGCAGCAACAGGACGGCTATTTACAAAGGTAAATGTTTTTTTACGTCCTGGGCCACAATAAGAATGACAGCCAATTTCGATGGTTGCATCAGGATCGATTTCCTTTAATTTTGGAATTAACGTTTTTAAGTTAACGGCCTGACATTCATCGCAAACTTTAAATTCGTTTGCCATTTTGTCAACAACCCTTTCTATATAGTATTTTCTTAACTTCTTTCAGCAAGTGTCTTTTGACCGAAAGCGTAGCGACAGGTACAGATCTCTTGGTAGCGAAAGCAATGCGTCAGCTACAGAAGTCTCCCATTCTATAGGTGGTGAGATAAATGCGGTTTTAGATCACTTTTTTAGCGGGTGTCCAAACATCCGCTAAAAGAAGTTAAAGCCTCCGGCAGATGTCACGGAATCGGGATGAGGTTCTTTGTGCAAGCACAAAGCCGATTCCGGACGTAATTATGCCGAGGCATAATTGATTCAAAAATTCGTTTCTATTGAACGTATGACTTCACATAGTTAAGTATGTAGCATACGTACAAACCTACATCGGGTATTGTATCGCATTTTTCCCCTTGTATTCAAGCATAATAATTCCTTCCACATAGATGAATAAAAGGTTAAAAGATTGGTCATGCTAATTGTAAATAAAAGTTCCAAATAAAGGTGGGAGGATTTTAATATGAGTAAAGTAAGACAAGATGCTTGGTTAGAAGAAAACGATGAATTATTAGCTGAGGCGGTAATTCGCCATGTGACGGAAGGTAGTACACAATTAAATGCCTTTGAAGAAGCTGGTGATGCTTTAAATCGTACTGCTGCTGCATGTGGTTTTCGTTGGAATGCTGTTGTTCGTAAAGAATACGAGGAACAATTATCAGAAGCAAAAAAAGAAAGAAAAGAAAGAATGCGAGTGTTAGGAGCTCCAGCAAGACGTCGTGCTTCTAGTATGTTTACAGTTAATAGTAGTGCCGCAGAGGGTAAATCAATTCCTCTATCTGCATTAAATCTTGATATTGTTATAGCCTATTTACTACGTTTACAGCACTCTGGTGAAATAGGTAATGAGTCTTCAAAATGGAGACAACTAGTACACGTAACATCCGAGAAAAATAAAAAACTAGAGAAGACAATTACACAGCTTGAAGAGGAAAATCGAGCTATTCGAAAAGATTACGAGCAGTTTGTACAAATTATGAACCGTGCAAGACGACTAGTAACACTAGATGAAGAGGAAGAACGAATTGCACCTGTTTTCAAAATGGAGAAAAACGGAAATCTTGTTACAAGTAGCCCTTATACACAAGAAAATGGCGATGCGCTTAATTAGCAGCATCGCTTTTTTTCTTTGAATTTGGTACCTTCACGATTATGCTTTACTTTGGTTCAAGCATTTTCGTATTCCGATCTAAAACACGTTGTAAATAAAACGCATATTGCGTTAATTCTTCATCATGAAAAGATTCAGCCCGAATTTCTTCTGCCATATTGTGAAGAAGCTGCTGTAAACGAATAACAACGGCTTCCACTGTTAATGATGCATCAATAAGTTCAGATAATGACGCCATCACATCAGGGACGATATTAGGATACGTAAATTTTGTTTCCTCACCTTTTAGACTTTCCTCATAAAAGTCACGAATGAGTGCTGCTCGATCAGAACCGCTTCCTTCAATACATAAATAAATTTGCACTGCTACTCCTTGACGTAAGCGTCTCTGAGAAATACCCGCAAATTTCTTCCCTGCAATACTTAAATCATAAGAACCTGGACAATAGGAGCCTACAATTTCATAGGCTTCAATTTGATCCGATACTTCAGGGAACAATCCTTTTACTAGAGCTACCATGACATCATAGCCATCATTAATGCTTAGCGCTTCCGTTTGTTCAGATAAAACAATAGAAATATTCAGTACACCTTCATCAAGCACAACTGCTAATCCGCCTGAATTGCGTACAATAGGATCATAGCCACGTTCTTTGAGCAAATCCATGCCCTGCTGCACATATGGTAAACGGTGATCCTGAATACCAAGCACAACCGATGCATCATGTACCCATGTACGTATAGTTGGTGGAGAAGCTAATTGCCCTACTAACTGACATAAAGTATCGTCTGTTGCAAAGGATTCAAGTGGCGATCTTTGCTTTGCGCTAATGGATTGATCGTAAAAACGCCAAATCGGCTGTTGTAAAATACTTTTCATGATTGGAACTCCTCTATCTACATCTATTCTCTTTAGAATACATTATCTATCGAAGGTGTCAAATTCGTGAAATGTAATCATGAACTTAGGGAATTTGTACAAACTATGATAAACTAAAATTTGAATGATATTCACTTATAAAGGAGTGTTCTTAATAATGAATGAAGCAGCAATTACTTTAGATGGTTGGTACGCTTTACATGATTTCCGCTCACTTGACTGGGCTTCATGGAAACTAGTTTCTGCTGAGGAACGCCAAGCAGCAGTAGAAGAATTCATTGCATATTTAGAAAAATTAAACGAAGCTGATATCGCTAAAACAGGTTCTCATGCATTTTACGCAATCGTTGGTCAAAAAGCTGACTTTATGATTATGACATTACGTGAAACAATGGAAGAGCTACAAGAGCTTGAAGCTGAATTCAATAAATTGGCGATTGCTGATTTTACAATTCCTACATATTCATATGTATCTGTTGTAGAGCTTTCTAACTATTTAGCAGGTGATTCAGACGAAGATCCTTACCAAAATCCACATGTGCGTGCTCGTCTATATCCTGAACTTCCACGTGCTAAGCATGTATGCTTCTATCCTATGGATAAACGTCGTCAAGGCAATGACAACTGGTATATGCTTTCAATGGATGAACGCAAATCTCTAATGCGTTCTCACGGTATGATTGGTCGTGGCTATGCTGGTAAAGTTAAACAAATCATTACTGGTTCTGTTGGCTTCGATGATCATGAATGGGGCGTAACACTATTCGCAGATGACGTACTACAATTCAAAAAATTAGTATATGAAATGCGTTTTGATGAAGTTTCAGCTCGCTACGGTGAGTTTGGTGCATTCTTCGTTGGTAACCTTCTTGATAACGAAAAACTTGTGAAATTCTTAACTGTCTAAAATGATTTCAATATCAATTTCGCCTTGACGTCATTGCGTCCGGAGGCTTTATCATCATTCAGTAGATGTTTGGAGAAGGATCCACATCGGCATTCATCTCTCTGACTTCATAAGGTAGGAGTCTTCAGCTGAATGAAGATAAAAAAGCGAGTCCATAGTAGTGGACTCGCTTTTTTTAATATTCACTTTCTTCGCTGTTCTCTGATTCCAATATTAAAATAATTGTATGAATAAAAAAGCCAGTTAGAATCATAAGAAAAACTAAATACCAATTATATGGTTGATGATAGTATTCTGCTATACCAACTGCCATGAATGCACTTATGATAATTGCTACAAACGTACCAAAACTATGCATTATAACACTCCTTCATAAAAGCAAAAAATAATTTTCCACTTTAGTATGTCACAGTTTATTTTTAATATACTTACAAAACATTAGATTTCATTTACTCAATCAAAAAAAATAAGAAAGTGCCACAAACCGCGATGACACTTTCTTATTTTCATACCTCAAGACCTTTCATCCTTAACCTTTAAAATTAGTATAATCGTATGGATAAAAAATCCTACTACAATTATTAATATGAAGAGATACCAATGGAGTGGCTGTCCGTAAAAACTCCCTACTAAAAATGCCAGCACAGCACTTAACAAAATGCCTACCCAAACACCAATCTCCATACCCTATCACCTCACATGTATTCAATACACATGCAATTCCCTATCTCACGTTCCCCATTATATTTTCTATCTCTATTTACCCATTTTTATAAAATTTGGCTCATCACCATAACGTGGGGTTGATTTCCGTTCCTGTCTAGGTGGTTTCCTTAGGACGTCGGAGGAAAAAGTGTTTTCTGTGTGAAAGCGTAGCGCAGCAACAGGATGTTCATCACGAGGCGTTACCACAGGACGGGATGCTTTTTGCCTTCGTTCCCCTACCCGTTCGCGCTTCGGGGTCTTATCTGTGACGCAGTTTCCCAAGGAGCTCATCTTCACTCCAATCAACTTATATAACATACGTTTGGTGTTGAATATCTAAAATTTTTTAAAAGTTTAGCTCTATTTTACAGACTACTCGTTATTACTAATATATGCGTAGCATTTTTAAATTGTGAATTTCTTTCAATCAATTATGCCTCGGCATAATTACGTCCAGAATCAGATTTGCACTTAGGCCTGCAGATGTTTTTTTCGCGAAAGCGTAGGATGCAGGTCAGTTAGCCGTTATCGCATAAATGCGACCCTTTCCGATTACGTGACATCCGCCGCATGAGGCTTCAACTTCCAATGAAAAGTAACTTAGCTTACCGCCTATAGAGGTAGGAGACTTCTGTAGCTGACGCTTCGCTTTTGCTACCAAGACATCTGTACCTGTCGCTACGCTTTCGGTCAAAAGACACTTGCTGAAAAAAGTTAAAATTAAACATGTCTACAATACCATCATGCATATACTGTCTGCGAGGAGGAGTGAAAATCGCCGTTATAAAGACGAATGATGCACAAACAGCCATGCTAGCAAGGCTTATGCGCTCTGAGGCAGAAGGTGAAGGAAATTTAGGTATGCTGATGGTCGGCAATGTTGGCGTCAATCGTGTACGAGCCGATTGTTTAGATTTTACGGATGTTCGTACAATTGAACAAATGGTTTTTCAGCGTCCTGGAGGCTTTGAAGCGACACAAAAAGGCTACTTTTATCAACGAGCACGTGATCAAGACCTTCGATTAGCGAAGAGAGTTATTCAAGGCGAAAGATTCCATCCGGCGACTCGTTCTCTATGGTTTTTCAGACCTGAGGGAGATTGTCCAGCACAATGGTATGGTCAGTGGAATACGGGAAGATTCAAAGCACATTGCTTCTTCTCGCCAACCGAAGAAGATTGTCCTCAAATCTAAAAGAAAGAAGGTTGATAACTTATGATGCCTTATTATTGGACACCGACAACGCAACAACAAATGCCGCCACAGGTAATGCCTCCACAGACGACTGGAGCACGACCAACTGGACGGGAGCAATCGTATATTGAGAATATTTTCCGATTAAATCGCGGAAAGCCTGGAACTTTCCATTTTTCCTTCGAGCATGCGGTTGAGCAAGGAAAAAACACAAAAACTGTGCGAGGCGTTGTAGAAGCAGCCGGTCGAGACCATGTTATTTTACGTGAACTCAAATCGAATCATCGTTTCCTTTTCCCAATGATTTACTTTGATTTCGCTGAATATGATGAAGAAATGGCTTATTTTAACCAAAATCCATAAGAAAAAGCTATTCAAAAATTCATATTTTCTTTATGGTAATATCCCGCTCCTCTATATGCGAATAAAATAAGAACAGAATCGGCTTGCTCCTTCGCTCCGCTTTACTTAAGCTTCGTCGCATTGCAAATTTCGTTAGACTCCCCATTGAGTCTCGTATCCTTGCATGCGTCGCAAATGTGTTAGTAGTATGAAACGAGGAATCTGCGTGGATATTTGCCATTAGATCAAAAGAATTGGCATGTTAGGATATCTCCTAGCATGCCAATTTTTATTTACTACTGATTTTCTTGTAAAAACTGCAATGTTGCTTTTCCTAATGTTTTGGCAGCGATCAACATTGCACGTTCATCAAAGTCAAAGCGTGCATGATGGTGAGGATATGCTACTTCCCACTCTGGCTTTTTAGCACCTGTGAAGAAAAATGTTCCTGGTACATTCTCTAAATAATACGCAAAGTCCTCACCAATCATAAATGGTGGACACGTGATAATATTTTCTACTCCTGGTATATCTGCTGCAAGTTGTGCAATAAATTCTGTTTCTTTCACATGGTTATACACAGGTGGATAGCCTCTTGTATAACGATAGTCATAGCTTGCACTGAATGCCAAACAAGTGGCATTTAAAATAGCCTCAAGTTCTTGCTCCATTTGTTTACGTACCTGCTCTTCAAAAGTACGGACTGTTCCAGCTAATACTACCCGTTCGGCAATAACATTGAAAGGATTAATCGCCTCCAAATGACCAATCGTTAAGACAGCTGACTTTAATGGATCAATACGTCGAGATATAATCTGCTGTGCATTGACTACAAACTGTGACGCAAGAGTAACTGCATCAATAGAATGATGAGGCTCCGCACCGTGACCACCTTTGCCATGAATCGTAATTTCCACTTTATCCGCAGCAGCCATAATCGCCCCGTCTCTCACCAATATATCTCCTAACGGTGTTGGTGCCCATAAATGTGTACCGAAAATAACATCTACCCCGTCTAGGCATCCATCTTCAATCATAGGCTTTGCTCCACCTGGCGCCATTTCTTCTGCATGCTGATGAATAAATACTACATTGCCCGCAATATCATCCTTTATTGCATGAAGTGCTTTAGCAAGCCCTAGTAATGTTGCAGTATGACCATCATGTCCACATGCATGCATTTTACCATCCACTTTTGATTTATAAGGGACGTCATTTTCCTCCCAAATTGCCAGTGCATCAAAATCAGCGCGTAATGCCACTGTTTTACCTGGCTTCCCTCCGCGTAAAGTAGCAACAACACCACGTTCACCTACACGCTCTCGAACCTCATGTCCTAATGCTCGATGAAAAGCAGCTACATAGGCTGGAGTTTCCACTTCCTCAAAGGATAATTCCGGGTATTCATGTAAATGACGACGAATCGCTACCATTTCATCATAGTTATGATCTAGTAAAGTAAAAAGCTTCTCCATATCACAAAACCTCACTTCCTATTTATCGAACTTATTTGATAATTATAGTGTACTATAAATCCTTACAAAAACAATAGGAATTAAAACTAACCATTGTATAGTAATTATATTGTTCATTACGAAGGAAAATTCTCTTGACCCGTTACTAGTTCCCAACAAAACAAAAACCCCTTCACACATAGTGCAAAGGAGTAACTTTGGAAAAATATTTATATTCAACTTTCATCGCGCATGTTTAAGGGCAGCAACTATAATTAGAACCCAGCCAGTTAAAAATAGAACACCACCGATTGGCGTGATGGCACCTAGAACTTTAACGCCGCTGATTGCCAGTACATATAAGCTTCCTGAAAAGAAGACAATACCTAGGTTAAAAAAGATTCCAGCTAAATTTAACTGCTTTACTTCACCTAGTAGTTTCGAGCTCATCAATATGCCAATCACCAGTATAGCCGTGGCATGAAACATTTGGTACTGAACAGCAGTTTCCCAAATTCCGCGACTATAATCGTCTAGAACCTCTTTTAAAGCATGTGCACCGAATGCACCCAATGCCACTGCTAAAAAGCCGTGGAGTGCACCTGTTACGATAAATTTTTTCATGTCATTATCCCTACCTTTAATCAATTTCGCCTTGGCGCAATTGCCGCTGTCGCTACGCTTTCGCGCAGATAGACAATGGTCCTGATTTTGAATGTGTTGCACAATTTATTCCTTTCAAAATCCATGACATCCGCCGGAGGCTTTATCTTCATTCAGTAGGCATTGGGACACCTACTGAAAAGGAACCACATCCGCATTCATCTAGCCACCTTCAGAGGTGGGCGTCTTCGCTGAAGAAGATAATTAAAAGTCAAAAATCGAATCACCATTTGCTCCGTCTTCTTCTTCAATTTTTGCAGTATATAAGCTTGTTTGCTTCGGTTCTGACACTAGCATTTGTGGCAGATGTTTTGACTGGGCTTTAGAAATATCGTCAGATGAGTCTAATACCACATCACATAATGCTCGGATTGCCGTTAAGGCTTCACGAATTTGCTGTTCGTCTCCAACATTTTTAACACCAGATAATTGTTTTTCAAGTTGTTGAATAACGGCTTGATAAGGAATCATTGCATTCTCCCACTTTCTGCTTTTGGCACAAATTTTAAACAGTCTGTGCCAGAGGATTGTTTAACGACAACAGATGGTATTTGCTTCGTTTTAAAGCCATATGCTACACATGCCCGTGGAGTTTGTGGGTCCCACGTTACTTTAAAATATTGACATTTGAAACAATTTACCTTCATCGTTGTTCCTCACTTTCTTCTATTATTAACTGTAACACGAAACGATGAGTGATGTGCATCAATTTCGCCTTGGTCTAATTGTAGCTGTTGCTTTGCTTTCGCTACAGAAAACATTTGTAGCTGTCGCTAAAAAAACAATTATTGAATGAAGATATCGATTTATGCCAATCTATGCTAGATTCCAATCAATTGGTTGCTCTCCCCATTCTACTAACTGTGCATTAATCTTTGAATATGGTTTACTGCCGAAAAAGCCTCGATAAGCACTTAGTGGACTTGGATGAGGTGCTTCTAAAATTAAATGTGATGTTGAATATTTACGAATTAATTGTCTTTTACGTTGTGCTGGTTTACCCCAAAGCACAAAAATAATTGGTTTATCTCTTGATGCTAATTTATCGATTACAGCATCGGTAAATTGCTCCCATCCTTGTTCTTTATGAGAATTCGCTTGACCTGCTCGAACAGTTAATACAGTATTCAATAACATTACTCCCTGCTTCGCCCATTTTGTTAATGTTCCATTTTGAGGGATTGGATAGCCAAGATCATCTTGTAATTCTTGTAGCATATTTCGTAGGCTTGGTGGATGTTTGATTCCCGGCATGACCGAAAAACTTAATCCATGTGCTTGGTTTGATCCATGATACGGATCCTGACCTAAAATTACGACCTTTACATCTTGATAAGCCGTCGTATTAAATGCATTCATTATGTCATTTATCGGTGGATAAATTGTTTGTGTTGAATATTCATCATCTACAAATTGATGTAACTTTGTGTAATATGTCTTTTCTATTTCTTCTGCAAGTATTGCTTGCCAATCATTCGGGAATACTTGTTTCATTGTAATATAAGCCCCTCTCTCTTCTTACAACGGTACAAAAAAATAATGTTGAATTCAAGTACCCAGTTCAATTATGCCTTGGCATATTTGCGTCCAGAATCGGCTTTACGCTTAGGCCTGCAATTGTTTTTTGTGCGCAAGCGTAGTGCTAACGTAACGGCAGCGGCACCGATTCAGGTAAGTTAGCCGTTATCGCACGGATCGATGGTTTTAGGCTAACATCCTTTATTAACTCCTTTCCGATTCTGTGACATCCGGCGGAGGCTTTAACTTCTTTCAGATGAAAAGTGAGAAAAACCCAAATTTATCTCACCGTCTATAGAAATAGAAGACTTCTACTAAAAGAAGTTGAACTGACCTTCTAAAAATATCTAACTCTGACTATTTTTACAGCATCAGAATAAGACTATACTAGATGGTAATTTTAAAACTTTTATTTATAAAGGAGATATTCCACATGGCTCTAAAAAAAACTTTAACGATTGCTGGTTCAGATACATCAGGTGGCGCAGGTATGCAAGCCGATCTTAAAACATTTCAGGAGCACGGCACATATGGCATGGTGGCATTAACAGTTGTCGTAACAATGGATCCAAACGGTTGGACTCATAACGTAACACCACTACCAACAGAGCTTTTACAAAAACAAATCGATACTGCTCTTTCAACAGGCATTGACGCCATAAAAACTGGTATGCTGTCAACGGAAGAGATTATTCGTATCGCAGGTGATGCTATCGCAAAATCTGGTACTGCAAACGTGGTCATTGACCCTGTAATGGTATGTAAAGGAGAAGATGAAGTATTGAACCCTGGTAATACAGATGCAATGATTCAACATCTTTTACCATTAGCTGCAGTTACAACACCTAACCTATTTGAGGCTGGCCAATTAGCTGGTACTGGGACACCTAAAACAATCGAAGAAATGAAAATAGCCGCTCGTAAAATTCACGGCCTTGGTGCCAAAGCCGTTGTGATTAAAGGTGGAAAAGCGTTAGCTACTGAAAAAGCAACTGACTTATTCTTCGACGGTGCAAAATTCTACTTATTAGAATCTGAAAAAGTAGCTTCTACTTATAACCATGGGGCTGGCTGTACATTTGCTGCTTCCGTAACAGCAAACCTTGCAAACGGTCTTTCAGTACAAGAAGCTGTAATTGAAGCAAAAGAATTCGTTTCAGCTGCAATCGCTCGCGGTTGGGCATTAAATGACTATGTAGGACCAGTTATGCACGGTGCAAAATCTCGTTATGGCGCACCACAAGTAACAGTAACAGAAATCTAACTTTTTTCAGCAGATGTTTTGGTAGCGAAAGCAAAGCGACAGGTACACCCCACCCTATAGGTGATGAGATACGTGCGGGTTTAAGTCACTTTTCAGTGGGTGTCCAATCATCCGCTACAAAGTTAAAGCCTCTTGCGGATGTCATGGGACGGTAAGGAGTTTTTGTGCAAGCACAAAGCCGATTCCGGACTCAATTATGCCTCGGCATAATAACTAAAAGGCATCTGATTAGTTTCAGATGCCTTTTTTACATATAGTAGTTCTCCATCATTTCGAGCCGATAATCCCATGGATCGTTCATCGAAATGAATTGAGCCAATGCCTTACTTTCCTTTTTACGATCTGCACGCGCCTTTGCTCGTTCAGATGCCGTTTCATGTAGTTTTGTCTCCTCTACTGTTTCTGGGATAACAGATGGAACTGGGGCTGGTTTATTATTTTCATCTAATGCAACAAAGGTTAATAATGCTGTTGCTGCTACCTTACGTTCTCCTGTTTTCAAATTCTCAGAAATGACCTTTACGAAAACTTCCATTGAAGATGTCCCTGTCCACGTTACATAAGATTCGAAATAGACAGAATCGGTCGGGCGTATTGGATGCAGGAAGTCTACAGAATCCGTTGAGGCTGTCACACAATCTCTACGGCTATGCTTAGCAGCGGAAATTGAAGCTACTTGATCGATGTCACTCATCAATCGACCGCCAAACAGTGTATTATGATTGTTAATATCATTCGGAAAAACTCGACTTGTACGCATAACTCTAGAATCTTTACAATATTTAAAGTTTTTGTTCACATCTATTCCCCCTAAAAACAACTGTTTATTTCTACTATATTGCTCTATTTTTCCATAAAAAGCAATTGAATTATCCGAAAATTAAGAATTTTTTAACTGTTGTTTTTTTATTAATTCTCTGGACAAGATACACTACTGCTTCATATGCCATATATTAGCTGTATATGGGAGGGAGAAAAATGGTAAGACGTAGACAACAACAAACCCCAAATGGAGAAGGAAATTTCCTAGCTGGTGAAGAAGCTGGTCTCCTAGGTGAAGATACAGGTATTCAAAGTGGAGATATAACCTCTACCAAAGTAGAATTAATATCTTCAATGGTTTTGACAATAGGGTATTCATTAGCAACCCTCTCCACCATTTTAGCATTGCAGGAAGAAGAAGCAAATGAACAAGCAAGAACATCCGACGCGCGAAATCAAAGTGTACAATTTAGACAAATGCATAAGCATCTATCACATCTCAATAACCGTCTAGATTCCATTGAACGGAAACTCAACCGATATTAACAAATACATACCTCCAAAAACCGCTAATTATAAAAAGCCGCGATTCTCCGTCATAAAAGAGAATCACGGCTTTTTTTACTATACTATGATAATGAGCTTTCAGTCTTCTTCCCTTTTTACAGCTATACATACCAATGTTGAAGGAACGTCATCTATTGTACCAAGATAGAATTCGTTATTACCTAGTTTAAAATCCCCTTCAACATTATGCGCTGCCTTTCCTCTGTTAAGGAAGAAATCATGTTCAGTATCTTTTCGTTTGTGAAACCGTATACAATACAAAACGACACATTTTGTACAAAATTGCTTTCACACTCATTATATTGATATATTTCTATAATTTTTTCAAGAGTATTGCTTAAAAATCTTCATAGATTAAAAAATGGAATCATTTATGCCCCGGTACGAATGCGTTCGGAAACTTTAGCTCAGAGGTTTTTTTGCGAAAGCGTAGCACAACGGAGTGGCGGCCAATAAAGCGAAGCACAATTTAACGACAGCGTTTCATGCATACTAAAACAGAGCGGCAGCACAGCACGGTGTTGGTCACCCAGGCGTTTCACAGAATGATAAGTTCTTATCCTGAGTTCCCCTATTTCATTGATATATGTGGACCCACTGAAAGACGTTAAACAAGCCTTCGAGATTCATTTGAGGTGAAGTATATTAATGATGTTGTGTTACATAGGCATTCAATTTCCCTTTGTGAATTATTTTTACTATACTTAAAGGAGAAATAATCGAGAGGAGTGTTGAGATGCAAGAAGTACAAGTAAAGACGTTGCAGGAATTATTGAATTCTTTCGCCAATAAAGACGTTTATATTCATCTTGAGACGACAAACGGTTCTTATGCAGCACACTATGATGAAAAATTTTTCAATGCAGGTGCTTTTATTCGCAATGCAAAAATCAACTATGAACTTGCTAAAGTGGTAGATGATTCACCCCATCGTGTCGGGTTAAAAATGGCACATGGCTGGGTTTATGCTCAAGGCATCACACATTTTGAATTAGATGATTTAGGCCGTTTATTAATGGCTGGACTAGACTACTCAGGTAAATTGGCGATTGCACTCGAAATTAGCGAAACGCCATTTACTTACTAAGGGGGACGACTTTTTGAATTTACAACCACAGCGTCATATTTTAATTGTTTACCCTCACCCAGATGATGAGGCTTTTTCAGTTGCTGGAACAATTGCCTATTATACAAAGAAAATGAATACACCGGTTACATATGCCTGTTTAACTTTAGGTGAAATGGGGCGTAATTTAGGAAACCCACCTTTTGCAACACGTGAATCTTTGCCAGAAATTCGACGTAAGGAGCTTGTTGCAGCAGCAGAGGCTATGGGAATACAAGATTTACGTATGCTTGGTTTCCGTGATAAAACGATTGAATTTGAAGACGATGAAAAAATGGTAAAGCTTGTTGAAGGTTTAATTAAGGAGCTAATGCCTTCTCTTATCTTTACGTTCTTACCTGGTTTTGCAGTGCATCCTGACCATGAAGCTACAGCACGTGCCGTAGTGGAAGCTGTTCGTCGGATGCCAAAAGTTGCACGTCCACAAGTGTTAGGTTGTGCCTTTGCAAATGATACGATCGAAAAAAATGGAGAGCCACATGTTGTCAACGATATACGTGAAATGAGGATGGATAAAATTAAAGCATTACAAGCACATACGTCTCAAACTGCTTGGATGATGCGAGAAACAGAAAAACGTGTTGATGACGGCGAGCCAATGAGTGAAAGCTGGCTTAATATTGAAAAGTTCTATATTGTGAATCCTGATCAATATGTAAAATAACAATAAAACGGTTCTGTCCTCTTTCTTCATTGAGAACAGAACCGTTTTATATTAAGCGACCCTCATCTTTTTTAAAAAATGAATAATGAAAGTTATTGAGAAAATAACAATTAACACAACAAAAAACATATAATGTGGGACGTGAATACCGATGACGCTGGCTAGCATTTTCAGTGCAATAATCCCAATAATAATAAATGCTGTTGCCTCTAATTCTGGTATTTTTTCTATAACGATTAAAAATAAGCCAGCAATAGTTCTCATCATTAAAATACCTAACATTCCCCCGATTAGTAATATCCAAATTTGATTGGATATCGCAAAAGCAGCAAAAATCGCGTCAATTGAAAAAGCAATATCCATCAGTTCCACAGAAATAACCGTTGCCCAAAAAGTTCCAAAAAGGCGAACCAACAACCCTGTTTTTTTCATCTCTTTAGTACTATCCGCTTCCCCTATCTGTAAGAAATGAGCAACACATAGCCAACCTAAATACAGGGCTCCTAGCAATTTAATAAACCAAAATTCTACCAAATAAACACCTATCCCGATAAATAAAAATCGGAAAAAATAGGCCCCAAACATACCGTACATTAATGCCCGTTTGCGTTGCTTGTTTGGCAAATGCTTCACTAGCACTGCTAATACAAGTGCGTTATCTGCTGAAAGTAAACCTTCTATTATAATTAATGTTGATATTAACCCCCAAGAGACAGGGTCAGTTAAAATCTCTTTCCACATTTCCCAATTGAAAAATTGCATGTATGTAGATAGAATTCCTTGAATGATTTCCAATTATATACCCTCCTACTTGTCCTAAGGTATTCTATTATATGCTTGACCATTTTTGTTATGAGGAAATGTGTGCATCCTTTATTTTTACAAAAAAATTCTCGTAGAAATTTAATTATTCTGCATTTTGTAGTTTCCTAGACAAAACAGGCACCGAAAATTTAGAATTTACTAAAAATTAATGACAAAAAGCTTATAATATGTGCTATCATAGATAAATGTTTTATACGTATACGGAGGATGAATATTATGGAAGCTGCTGACACTAGAACTGTGCAGGTAGAAAATATCTTGATTGCACATCATTTCTTAAAAGACGTAGTGGTGCACACGCCGCTACAAAAAAATGACTATCTATCCGAGAAATATGGAGCTAATATTTATTTTAAACGCGAAGATTTACAGCATGTACGCTCATTTAAACTTCGTGGTGCTTATTATAAGATTAAAAAAATCGAAGAAGAGGCTCGTAAAGTTGGCGTCGTTTGCGCGAGTGCGGGTAATCATGCCCAAGGTGTGGCCTACGCCTGTGCTCAATTGAAAATTCAGGCAAGTATTTTTATGCCTCAAACAACACCTAAGCAAAAAATTGACCAAGTGCGTATGTTTGGTCGTGATTATGCAGAAATTATTTTAGCAGGTGATACCTTTGATGATGCTGCAGAAAGCGCATTTGCTTACTGTGATGAACACGATAAAATCTTTATTCACCCATTTGATGATTTCGATGTCATTGCTGGACAAGGAACGGTCGCTGTTGAAATTATGAATGACATGGAAGAACCGATTGATTACGTGTTTGGTAGTATTGGTGGCGGTGGCTTAATGTCAGGTGTTTCTGCCTATGTGAAAAACCTTTCCCCTAATAGCAAAATTATCGGTGTTGAGCCTACCGGGGCAGGCAGTATGAAGGCTGCTTTTGCAGAAGGCGGTGCAGTGGCACTTGATTGGATTGACAAATTTGTAGACGGTGCTGCGGTAAAGTGCGTCGGTAACCACACATATGACGTTTGTCGTCGCTACTTAGACGATATCGTACTAGTACCTGAAGGAAAAGTATGTACAACAATTTTAAATCTTTACAATAAACACGCTATTATCGCAGAGCCTGCTGGAGCATTATCCGTAGCAGCACTCGACTCCTACAAAGAGGAAATTAAAGGGAAATCAGTCGTTATCATCATTAGTGGTGGTAATAATGACATCGATCGTATGCAGGAGATTAAAGAAAAGTCTTTAATTCACGAAGGCTTACTCTACTACTTCATCGTTAGTTTCCCACAACGCGCAGGCGCACTTCGCCAATTCCTAACAAGTGTGCTAGGTCCAAATGATGACATTACAACTTTCGAATATACAAAGAAAAACAACAAAGAAAGTGGTCCTGCCCTAGTCGGTATCGAGCTTGGCGATCGTGAAGACTACGAAGGTTTACTTGTTCGCATGGATGAATTCGGCTTCAAATACAAAGAAGTAAACAACGACATTCAACTATTTGGCTTACTAGTCTAACATAAAGGGTCACACTACTTGCGTGAGTGTGGCTTTTTTGTGTGGATAAGGGGCTTATCGGAATGATTTTGTGTTTTATCGGAACAATTTTGAGATTTATCAGAACAATTTCAGATATTATCGGAATGATTTATTAATTTATCGGAACATTTTAGAAAATACAGTCTATCTGACCGCGTTGATAGACTATATACTATTTAATAATATACTTTCGATCCTTTTTTGCACCTACTTCTTGAAGCTGCAAAGACTTCAATATTTTATATACCGTTTTAGCGCAAGAGATACCGAAAAAATCTTGAAATAAACTGTTGGATATAAATTCACCATACATATGACGGTAATCTTTCAGTGCATTATTAAATGCTTGATCATCTCTCCCACCACAATTCTCACACCGCCACTTACCTTGACGATAGTGCATGACAAATCGATAATCGCACTTAGAGCATAATACACCTTTCTTTAGTTCATCCACATTCATATCTAGCGTCCACTGTGTCGGTTTATGCATCGTTAGAATTTGCTCAGAGAATTCTCTTAAAACTTCTTTACTTAGATAGGCTTGTTGATGTTGCTTAAACAACTGCTCTACCTTCTCAGCCAAGCCACTCACATGAATTATCGGGTGTGCGGACAAACTGGACGTCATAATCATATTTGGATTTGCAGAAACGACTATATATTCAATCGGTATATGATGCCCACTCATTTGAAATAATCTACGCAACATTCTGGCGTGCCGCTTCACTTGGTCAAAGGGATTGCGAAAACCATCTACTTTGTCATCAGACGTAATTCGAATAAATTGATGGTTATCTTCCATATATTCTACACGCCCAACGATATTTTTGATTTCCACTATTAAAATAAAATTCTGCGACATCAACAATGTATCCATTTGATGTATGGATCCACCTTCATCCTTAAGCGCAACATCGTGTAATAAATAATGCGTTTGCTCTAAATAAATACTTTGCCATTCTCGATCTACTCGTTGCTCACCTGCATACCCTGCTCTTGTTCTATTGAGCATATCTTGATAGTAAGTAGTTTTTGGGTGAGATTTCGGTAATCGCCTTTCAAGCATTTCTAATGTGAGTTGTTTTGATGAAACTTCGCGCTTTTTGAGTAACATATTTTCACCTCCTTTAGTTAGATTATAATGCACCTCTTTCACCTTAACTAAATTTTCAGTTTTTTATTAACAAACTTTATTTCTTTATCCCCCAACTTCCAAAAAATATCGACAACAATCGAAAACGCCCACACCTAGGTATGAGCGTTTTATCATTTATTATCCTAGTAGCGCACGGTCTGAGTTCATTTTCTCTCCGCGGATACGTTCGAACTCTGCCATCAAATCTGGGATGGTTAATTCATGCTTGCGATCCTCGCCGACCTCTAAAATAATTTGACCTTTATCCATCATAATCAGTCGATTTCCTAAATCTAATGCTTGTTGCATATTGTGCGTGACCATCAATGTCGTTAAGTTGTCTTTCTCAACTAAATATTTCGTAATACGTGTGATTAACTCTGCACGAGATGGATCAAGTGCCGCAGTATGCTCGTCTAGCAATAAAATCGAAGGCTTCGTAAATGTTGCCATTAAAAGTGACAAAGCTTGACGCTCCCCTCCCGAAAGTAAGCCAACTTTTGCAGACAATCGATTTTCAAGATTTAAACCCAACATCTCTAACGATTCCTTGAAAAATTCACGACGCTTTTTATCAACACCGAAGCGCATGCCTCTACTCTTATTACGTGAGTAAGCTAATGCTAAATTTTCCTCAATCGTCATTGTTGGCGCTGTACCAGCCATCGGATCCTGGAATACTCGACCGATATAGTGAGAACGCTTATATTCTGGCAAAGTAGTAACCTCATTCTGATCAATTGAAACCGTGCCAAAGTCTGGTATTAGCGCGCCAGAAATCATATTCATCATGGTCGATTTACCAGCACCATTACTGCCGATAATTGTGACAAAATCCCCTAGCTTCAAATGCAAATTAATTTCTGCGAGTGCTATTTTTTCATCAGGCGTACCTTCATTAAAAATCTTATTAATGCCGTTTAATTTAAGCAAGGCGCTTCCCTCCCTGCTCTACCGTCTTTACGCGCGTTCTCTCTGCTGCACGCTTCACCTTTCGTTTTCGTTCCTTACCCTTATTGATAAATTGTGGTAAAACTAACGCTATAATAACAATGATAGCCGTTATTAATTTCATATCTCCTGAATCAAGGAAATCTACTCGTAATGCTAATGCTAAAATAATGCGGTAAATGATCGCTCCAGCAATGACAGCGAAAGTTGTGCGCATAATCGTTTTTGTACCGAAAATTGCTTCACCGATAATAACAGATGCAAGACCAATCACAATCATTCCAATCCCCATACTGACATCTGAGAACTTTGAATATTGAGCGATTAAAGCTCCAGAAAATGCCACAAGTGCATTAGAAAGTCCTAGCCCTAAAATTATAAGTGTATCTGTATTTGCCGAGAAGCTACGAATCATACGCTTATTATCACCGGTTGCTCGAATAGCCAATCCAACCTCTGTTTTTAAGAACCAGTCTGCAATGAACTTAATTAAAATCGTAATGATTAAAACTACGATTATCGTACTCCATGTTGAAGGTAGTTTCTGAACGCCGAAGCCTTTTAATAGGTTATTTAAAGCAGCATCGATTCCCAAATCGTTCCAAAACACTTGAAACTTTGAAAATAAAGTCTCTGAATTTAATAGTGGAATATTCGGACGACCTATCGTATTTTCTGCAGTTGATCCCATAATTCGTAGGTTAATAGAATACAAAGCAATCATCATTAATATCCCCGATAATAGAGGATTAATCTTTCCTTTTGTGTGAAGAATTCCTGTCATACATCCAGCAATAAATCCAGCAACAATTGCCACTAAAGTTGCTAAGATTGGGTGGTAGCCAAGCATAATCATCGTCGCTGCTGTAGCTGCCCCTGTTACAAAGCTTCCATCAACCGTTAAGTCTGGAAAATCTAACACACGGAATGTTAAATACACACCAAGTGCCATAATTGCATAGATGATCCCTTGCTCCATCGCGCCAAATATTGCTAAAAACATAGTTCATCATCTCCTAATAATTTCTTAATAAATATAATTCGGCTCATCACCATAACTTGAAGTTGATTTCCGTTCCGGCTGGGCATTTTCCTGGGGGGCGTCCGATAAGCCTTCGTTCCTCTATCGCTAATCCCTAAGGAGTCGCCTAGCCTAGCCTCCACTCCAATCAACTTATCCACTACAACTTTCAATATGAACCATAATTTTTAGTATTCTAATAAGATGAATCTAGAAAGGATTACCCCACCATAATTGGGATTAATGCAATGTACTCTATTCGCTCGTAACTATATATAGCGCTAATCCTTCCTCATAATGACTTCATTTTTTATTCTAAAAAGTAGATAAAGCGGGGGCAGTTTTAGTTCTCCCCCGCTTCGTTCCATAAGATAATCATGTCAGTCATTACTTTTCTAACAGCTCTGCACCCCAAGAATCTTTCATTTTGATCCCTAAATCATCCGCTACTTTTTTATTGATTAATAGTTTTAATTTTTGTGGGTATTGCGCTGGTATATCAGCAGGTGTTGCTTCACCTTTTAGAATCTTCACAGCCATTTGCCCCGCCTCATAACCGATGTCATAATATTCAAAACCATATGCAACTAAGCCACCACGTGCTACAGAGTCGAGCTCTCCAACAACTAATGGTAATTTATTAGAGTTTGCTACATCAATTACAGACTCAAGAGCCGAAACTACTGTATTATCAGTAATGATATAGAATGCATCTGCTTTACCAATTAATGATTCAGTAGCTTGTTTTACTTCTGCAGAAGTTGCCGCAGATGCCTCAACTACTGTTAGGCCTTGTTCAGCCATAACTTTTTTCACTTCTTTTACTTGTGCTACTGAGTTTTGCTCACCAGCGTTGTATACCATACCTACTTTTTTCGCACCTAGTTCCTTTAAGAATGCTACTGTTTTCGAAATAGTATCAGGATGTAAATCAATCGTTCCTGTTACATTTTTCCCTGGCTTCTCCATAGATTCAATGAGCTGTGCGCCAACAGCATCCGTTACAGAAGTGAAGACAATTGGAATATCACTAGTAGCTGTCGCCGCGGCTTGTGCTGATGGCGTAGAGTTAGCAAAGATTAAATCTACGTTGGCACTTACTAGATTGTTTGCAATGGTCGTGTTAAGACTATTATCTCCTTGCGCTATTTGCGGATCGTATTCAACTTTTAAGCCAGATTCTTCAATTGCTTTTTTGAAACCTTCAGTTGCAGCATTTAAAGATGGATGCTCAACAATTTGAGTAATCCCAATCTTAAATGTTTTGTCATCTGCATTGCTGCTCTCACTAGCATTATTCTTGTCGTTCTCTTTCGAATCTGATGAACTAGATCCACTGTTGCCACAAGCAGCAAGCATTAAAACTAATCCAAATAACAGGAACGAAAGCTTTCTTAAATTGCTTTTCACAAATAATCCCCCCCAATATTATCTCTAATATTTATCACACTTTATCCAAACAAAGTGTGAACTTATCGCTATATTATCGTTATTATATAGGTTCGTCAATAACATTATGAATGTTCTGACTATTAAACTTAACAAAATATTTTATTTTTTCACTCAATTTGTCACTTTAAACCACTAAACTACACTATTTCTATAAATCGATTTCTTTTTTCTAATATAACAAAAATTTTTTTGACAAATTTCGCGAAGTTATTTTTCTGCTATTGATTTTTCAAGTAATTTATATACAAAACTTAAAAACCTGACATTCTCCATAAGAAATGTCAGGCTTTCAAATTATTATATTTATTCGCTATTACTTCTACAAGACATCTACTAACCAACTACTTTAGGGTAACGGGATATCTGGGAAGCATACGTGCGTTTGAGTAACACCTTGGATGGCTGAATAAAATCAACCTGCGAGTACTTTCTCCCTTAATGGTTACATTTTATTTATTGCTAACAAGATTGATCTACACATTTCAGTCTCCTTTTTTACACTTAATGCATATGATGCAAATAAGACGAATGCTGCTTTCAAAAAGGAGGAATACCATGAACAATGAAGAAATCGATTTAAATCAACCTTCTTATTCACAAGAGAAACAAAATGCAAATGTAGGGGATATTGACACAATCATTTCTAATCTTTGTGACAGTCTATTTGCATTTGCTCTAGATTTTGCCTTAAATGCCTTGGAATATACAAAAGATTTAGATGGAGAACTAGAATATACAGATGAATTCAAAAAACAACTAGACGATATAATTTTTGAAATAGGAGAAATTAAAAATGTTTTAGATGAATAAATCCCAATCAGAGACCTCTACTACTTTCGCACCAAGGCATCCTCATTATAGAAGTTTAAAAAAGCAGAGGTGTCTAAATGCAAAGCTTTCAAGATATGTGTACAGAATTTGCTCAGATTGCCAACGGAAAAGCTTCTATTGAACATGGTGTATGTTCAGTAAAGCTTAATCGAAATCTTAATGTTATGATTCAAGGTCGCCCAAGTCGTAGTGCACTTCATGCTGGGATAACGTTCGAATCACTCGATATATATGGAAATGCACTTAACTTAGGTGAAGTTGTAGTACTTCAAGAAGAATTAACACCATTTGTTAAGGTACTTGCAGAAAATAATTTAATTATAAGTGCCGTCCATAATCACTGGATATATTCAGATCCAGTAATTTTATACGTTCATTTTCAATCAATAGAGCCCCCATTAATCTTCGCCCAAAAATTTGCTCAAGCATTTAGTGTTTTAAAAAACTACTGATAACTACACTTGTTAAAAGAACTGCTTAGCACAGTTCTTTTTAATATGACTGGATAGATATTCGATTTTTAATGTTCACGGTTGCTTCTCATCTATAGTCCAGTATCATTCCATCTGTAAAGAAGCAACTGTACAAGCCCCTCTTCTTATGGATTCCAAATTCTAATCCCGGTCACGCGCACACTAATGAGCAACGAACAAGGGCTAAATATTACCTTTAGCACTATGAATTTCTGCGTTTTTTTTTACTCATTGCTATTTACAAATAAGCATAAACATTGATATGATTGCATTTGCTTCACGTGGTTCGTAACCATCCCACGCAAAAAAACTAAGGAGAAATGTATATGAAAGTAAAATTTTTAACAACGAGTGGCATAATTGCAGCTCTTTACATTGCTATTACATTGTTAGTCGCCCCATTTGGCTTTACAGAGGTGCAGTTCCGTATATCAGAAATGTTTAATCATCTAGTTGCGTTTAATCCACGCTTTACCTTCGGAATCATTATTGGTGTATTTATCTCCAATCTATTTTCACCAAATGGCATTATCGATTTGTATTTTGGTGTAGCCCATTCAATGATTACCCTTGGGTTGTTCATTCTTATTTGTAAATTTGTCAAAAATATTTGGGCACGTTTAGTCATTAATACATTATTATTTACATGCACAATGTTCATCATTGCTTTTGAATTGAACATTGCTTTAGAATTACCATTCTTCTGGGCATGGTTAACTGTTGCCGCAGGTGAATTTGTTGTCTTAGCGGTCGGTGCACCGATTATGTATACATTGAATAAACGCTTAAACTTCAAAAATTTAATTTAACGAAGCTGGGACATAACTAAATGGTTCCTTCGAAAAGTCGAATAATTTCTAAATTAATAAAACACGTAAATAGAAATACCGAACTATTCCGAAACACTTCATAAGCGTTTCATTGAATAGTTCGGTTTTTTTGTTGGCTGAAACACTTATGTCCCAGTTTCTTTCCTGTATACCTTCCTCACATGTTATTTCTTCTTTTTATGGTTTTTCGCATGCAAAATTATACCCACCAATTCTTTCAGCTTCTGCTTCATTGGTTTGTACTTTTGAACCAGATCTATCTCTTGAGTCAATTATTGGGTTTCCGTGCTGATCAAAACATCTATTCATATAATTCATTTTTTCTTTATGTGTAAGATATCGATCCCAGAAAAAATATCCAACAAAAGAAACAAAACCAATTCCTGCAAGCCACGCTATAACGGCAAATTCTTGAATTTCACCATTTTCATCTTCTTTATAAATTATGTTGCCATCATAATTTTCCATGTCTATCCCTAATGTTAAAAGTTTGTTATTAACTTCTTCAGGAGTTAGTGATTCTAGAGAAGATTCATAATAATTTAATTCTTCATCTGTGAAATTATATACTTCATTAGCAGCCTCTTCATCAAATTCTAGTTTTTTAGTATTAAAGTTATATAATACTGATTCGGCTAAAGCACTTTCTTTACTTGCTAGTTCATTGGCATGTACAAAACTTGGTGAAACTGTAGATACAATCAAAGTAAGTATCAAACTGCAAATAAAAACGGTAAATTTTTTCATCCTAATTCTCCTTTTTTGTTTTTTGGTAAAATAATACATTTATGGATAATAAATTGAATTATTTCCTCAATTATACATAATAACCGAATTAATATATACTTTATATAATATATATATAGAAAGTGAGGTGTATTGTTTGTATTTCTCGAATATGCAATTATTAATGTTGATATTTGCTTTTATTATTGTGATTTTAAGCTTCATTAAAGTTTATCAAATAAAAAAAGAGTATTTGATTAAGCATAGGGAACTAGAAGTGGAACTGGAGAAAGTCGAATTAGAAAGACAAAAAATAAAAGCTGAGAATATAAAAAGTTGAATTGAAAAACGCTGTCAAATCAACAATGTATAAAATTTTGTATGCATATTAAAAGTCATTCAATCAAAAAAGGAGTAATGACAAGGTTTGACCTTTGCCATTACTCCCTACTTCTTCAGTGGTTATGTTTTACCTACTGATTAAAAACATACTAACATTAGTAGTACAAACCAAGGCCATGGTTTGTGCTACTATTTTTTTATAGTAGAAGTGAAGAAAAGCCGACCAGCCTCTGGG
>NZ_JBIWFC010000028.1:0-53466 GCF_044762845.1 Lysinibacillus sp. NPDC096382 | reverse complement strand
AAAAAGCGAAGATAATAAAACCACTTTAGTGGTAGCGTGAAAACGGAGTGCGGTTGGCGGACCTTTCAATGTGTCTTTAGACATGGGCCAGTACCCCAGCGTTTCACGCGTAGAGCAAACCACCAGTTAGATTGGTGGTTCTGATTATGAGTAGACTTGTTAGCGTCCTAGCTTGATTAGCGGCGGAAATTTCGGGTTTTAGCGGCGTTCTTAGCTTGATTAGCGGCGCAACGCATACTTTTAGCGGCGATACCCAATATAAGCTGGACAAGTTTGACAAAACTAAAGTCAACTGTGAAAAACTTTGTATAGAGTTTTTCGCAATTTTATGGACTTGACGAAAACTACTCAAATAGGCTGAGGGAAATTCGCTTAAGTAGACCTCAGAACTGCTTGAGCAAAACTCAGATCAATAAGTGTTCCAATCTATAATTTCCACGCTAAGCAAACATCGCGAAATAATCATGCCATAAAAAAAGCCTTTCCACAAATATAAAGTGGAAAGGCTTTTATAGTTACTGAGTGCTATCTTTATCTGTTGAATCTTTGCCAGCAGCGTTATCTTTATCAGTATTTTTATTCGTTAAGCTACTAGATGCTTTACTAGTGTCAAGATGGTTCTTTAGCGTTTGTGATATTTCATCAACTGATTTTTGATTTAATTGATAGTAGTAAACACCAGTAGACATATCATCTGTACCATCTAATGTTAAAGAATCGATACGTGGCATCCCTTGTGATAAATAAGATAGGAATGACTTCATTTCGCTAAATGTCATATTTGTCTTCATGTTATCACCAAGTGCTCTAATGACATCATCGTATTTTGTAATGGATCCTACAGAAGAAACTTTATTGATGATCGCTGTTAAAATCTCTTGTTGACGTTTGCCGCGTTCAATATCACTGTCTTGCTTACGTGTTCTTGCTAGTGCAAGTGCTTGACTTCCGTTTAAATGCTGTAAACCTGGCTCTAAATTGATGGCATTGCGATCGAATTCGTCTTTTTCGCGTAACTTGTACGGTACTTCAGCTTCAATTCCACCTAATGCATCAACAACATCAATAAACGCATTAAAGTTCATACGAACATAGTAGTCAATTGGCACATCTAATAGTTTTTCTACTGTATCAATTGTTGAAATTGTTCCACCATAGGCATGTGCATGAGTAATTTTATCCTTATGTTGTACAGAAGGGATATATACATATGAATCTCGAGGGATACTCAACATTTTAATTGTTTTTGTTTTATTATTTAATGTTGCTAGAATAAGGGCGTCCGAACGTGAGTGCTCAGAGCCTTGCCCGCGATTTTCACTATCATCAACACCGACAAATAGGATTGAAACGTTATCGTGTACGGGTTCTACCTTCTCATTACGAAGTGCAGAAATGTCTCGCCCTTTTAATTCTTCGTGTGCTGAGTCAGCTGCATGCTTTACTTGCTTCGTAATATATACACCATAAGCAGTTGCACAAATTAGTAAACTAGCAACAAGAAGAAGGGAAATTTTTATAATTAGGGAGGCTTTAGACGACCTCTTTTTGCCTTGCTTTTTAATTCTATTTTTCATTTTTAATATATTCTCCTCTAAATTTTGGGAATAATAAAGCGATTAAACAAACTTATTCAAGTAATTTTAGAATATGCGTAAAAGATAAAATAGCTCAATATTAAAATTATACTATGGATATTTAGTATTCGACAATTAAAACTATTTATTTCACAACAAATTCAATAAATTGAGCATTCTCAAAAGTAATGTTTGCTTGTCCGTTTGTCATTTCAGTTACCCAGTTTTGGAACTGTTCTTCTTCCTCTTTTAATACGGATACAATAATTTCGACGCCTTCTAAATAGCGAATTTCTTCTAAAGTATATGAAGAACCTCGAATTTCATTTTCTACTTTACCTAGCCAAGTGTAATCAATAGAAATGTTCATAAAATGGTGAAGCTTACGTTCTACTACTTGGGCAGCAAGTAATCCTTCTGTTGTCGCTTTTCCATACGCACGAATAAGACCGCCACCGCCAAGCTTAATGCCACCAAAGTAGCGTGTGACGACAACGACCGTATCTTTTAACCCTTGTTTTTTTAGGACTTCTAACATAGGGACGCCAGCTGTGCCACTAGGTTCCCCATCATCGTTTGCTTTTTGAATATGATCGTGTTCTCCAATAATATAGGCTGAACAGTTATGTGTTGCATTATGATGCATTTTTTTTATGCTTTCAATAAAAGAAATTGCATCCTCTTCCGTTTCTGCACGTTCTATATAAGTAAGGAAGCGAGATTTTGAAATAACAATTTCACTTTCTCCGTATCCTTTTACAGTTAAATAGTTTTCTCTCATCAGTATCAATCTCCTTTAAAGTAGAGTTCTATTCTATAATTTTCATAAAGAAAAAGCATTAAATTTTAACATGGGAATGCTATAATAGGTATAGACTATGTAATTGGTCTATTCAAATAGTAAGTAATCATAAGACATTAGACTGGGGAGTATACTATGTTTTCAAATGATACCTTCGATTTAAAGTCGCTTGATGACATATTTAATCGAATGTTAGAAACAATCATGAGCTCAAAAGATGATATCTTTATTATAAGCGAACAAAGCCGAAGAAGTTTCGAAGATATGAAAATAGAGCTAGAAATTGTTCGAAAACAAGTTTCAATTGTTATTGATGAAGGCGATGCTTTAGAAAAAAGTACACAGCTTGCTAAGCAAAGACTTGTGTTAGTGAGTAAAGCTTTTGATAATTATACCGAAGATCAAGTTAGAGAAGCATATGAAACTGCGCATGATTTTCAAGTGAAGCTCTCCGTTATTAGAACACAAGAAAAGCAACTACGTGATAAAAGAGATGATTTAGAGAGAAGATTAAGAGCGTTACTCGATACGATTGAACGTGCAGATCATATTGTCAATCAAGTAAATGTCGTTTTGAATTACTTAACTTCAGATTTAAGAAATGTTGGTTTAGCACTTGAACAAGCAAAAATGAAACAAGATTTTGGTATACGTATTATTGCAGCACAAGAAGAGGAACGCAAACGTCTATCTAGGGAAATTCATGATGGACCTGCTCAAATGCTGGCAAATGTACTAATGCGCACTAATTTAATAGACAGAACGTATCGTGAAAAAGGCATTGAATATGCTTTAGATGAAATTGCTGATTTAAAGAAAACGGTGCGTAATGCATTATCAGAGGTGCGACGTATAATCTATGATTTAAGACCAATGGCACTTGATGATTTGGGGATTGTTCCGACATTAAAAAAATACTTATCGACAGTGACTGAATATAATCCTGGTGTTGAAGTTCATTTCCAATCGAGAAGCACCGAAAAGCGTATACCATCAAACTATGAAGTATCTATTTTCCGATTAGTGCAAGAATGTGTAACAAATGCCATGAAGCACGGGAAATGTAAAGATATTTGGGTAAGACTGGAGTGGTTGAAAGATGCCGTAAATATCGTTGTAAAAGACGATGGTATAGGTTTCAATCCACAGGAGGTTAAAGACCATTCTTTTGGGATTTTAGGTATGAAAGAACGTATCGAAATTTTGGATGGGACAATCTCAATTACAAGCGAGATAAATCGAGGTACGACGGTTTTATTTAAAATTCCGTTAGAAGTAGAGTAAAACGATTGTTGGAGAATTTTAGGGGGTAAAGACAAATGACGAAGATTATTATTGTAGACGATCACCAGCTATTCCGCGAAGGAGTAAAACGTATTTTAGATTTTGAAGATACATTTGACGTAGTAGCAGAAGGTGACGATGGTACAGATGTGGTTTCTTTATATGCTGAAAATCAACCAGATGTTGTACTAATGGATATTAATATGCCGGGGAAAAATGGAGTAGAGGCAACGGCAGAACTAATTAGTGAATTCCCAGATGCGAAGGTTATTATGTTATCCATTCATGATGATGAAACATACGTAACACACGCGCTAAAATCTGGATCACTTGGCTATATGCTAAAAGAGATGGATGCTGACGAAATTGTCGAGGCCATTAAAGTAGTTGCGAATGGTGGGTCTTACCTACATCCAAAAGTAACTAAAAATTTAGTAGCGGAATTCCGTCGTCTTTCTGAACATGAAAATAAAGGTAACTTCCATCAAACTGAAATTCGTCGTCCATTCCATTTACTAACAAAACGTGAATGTGAAGTATTACAATTATTAACAGATGGACAATCTAACCGTACAATTGGTGAGACACTGTTCATTTCTGAAAAAACAGTTAAAAACCACGTTTCAAGCATTTTACAAAAAATGAATGTAAACGACCGTACACAAGCTGTTGTTACAGCCATTAAAAATGGCTGGGTTGAAGTACGCTAATAGCATATATTGAAATTAAAGCTGTTTTTAAAGGCTACTATCTTATTTAGTAGTTTTTAAAGCAGTTTTTTTAACTTCTTTCAGCAAATGTCTTTGTACCGAAAGTAAAGCGTAAGCTACAGAAGCCTCCCGCCTCTAAGGTGGTGAGATGAATGCAGATTTAAGCTACTTTTCATCAGGTCGACGAATGTCCCGGAATCAGCTTTGTGCCACAAAGCTGATTCCGGACGCAATTATGCCGAGGCATAATTGATTAAAGTATACCGCTGTTCTTTTGTGGCGAAATCGTAGCGCTGTCCACAGAAGACTTCTGTAATGTTTACACCTATTGGACTACATTAGCTAAATGCCGTATAAAGGTGTAACAATTTATACATAGTGATTACATAAAAAGTGCAACATTTTAAAACCATGGGCGTCATAAGGAAGATGTAACGCCTAAATGTTGAAAATGCACAACAAAATTCCTACAACGGAATTTATATGCTACAATATGCGCGGGAGGTTTTTTGATGTTAAAGAAAAGTTTTCTAGCAGTTTTAACCTTATTAATTTTAACTACATTAGTGTTAACTGCGTGTGGTAATAAAAAAGATGATGAAATGAGTGCAGAAGAAAGACAAAAAATCATTGATGATGGAACTGTCGGATTTGAAACGAATGGTGGGCAAATAACAAAGGCAGAAAATATCCCTGCTGAAGAAAACAAAGCGATAGTAGCAGCCTTTAATGAATATATTGCAGCTCTCAATTCAAAAGAAATTGATCGTTATATGCAAACACTCTCAAAGAATCCAAAAGGTTTCAATTATGAAGGAGAAAAGAACTACATTACAGATGTATTTAAACAGTCAGACGTTAAACGAGATGCGAAAAATACTACGATTATAAAATATAGCGAAAATGAAGCACAGGTCTATTCAAATATAACATCGCATTTTGTACAAACTACAACAAATGTAAAGCATGAAAGTGCTGGACAACAAGTTACAGTATTCGTCAAAGAAGATGGACTCTGGAAAGTCACTAGCGTCTTCTATACTGAATCAACTACTGGCAAATAAAATGAGGATATCTTCATTCGGGCTCATCACTAAGAGTTGAGGTTGGGTGATTTTCTGAAATTAGCGTCAAGAGCGAGCTAGATAGAGAAACGAAGGCAAAATCATCGCGCCCAACGACTCATTGGACTTGCCTAGCTGGACGGAGATCACCCCCAAGTTATGGTGATGTGCCTTTACTTACTTAATAGATAGATTTATTAAACGAAGATAAATCCGTATACATAGAAAATGAATGTGAAATGGAAGCTAAGTTATCAATTTAGCAGATGTCTAGAATGTTGAAAGGGGGAAGAGGACTGACCACTATTCGACATTCAGACGAGATTACGCAATGTCGTAATTCATTTCACATTCATTTCTTTTTATTGTAAACTATGTAGAATAGGAGAGTGGACATGGATGAGGACAGCAATCGTAACAGATAGTACTGCATATATTCCGGCTGAGGAACGAGAACGCTTAAACATTCATATGATTCCGTTAAGTGTAAATATCTCAGGGCAACTATTTGCAGAAGAAGTAGATATCACAGCATCTGAATTTTATGATAAAGTACGTGGGGCAAAGGAATTCCCAAAAACAACGCAGCCCCCAATTGGAGAATTTGCCTCTCTTTTTGAGGAGCTAGCAAAAGAGTATGATGAAGTCATATCTATTCATTTATCAAGTGGAATCAGTGGAACATATCAAGGTGCAATTCAAGCAGGCGATATGGTGGAAGACATTGATGTATACGCTTTTGATAGTGAAATATCCTGTGCGGTACAGGGTTTTTACGCTCTAAGAGCAGCTGAAATGGCAGCTCAGGGCTTTTCTGCAAAAGAAATTCTCGCTACATTGGCGGACATGAAGCAATCGATTCGTGCTTACTTCATTGTAGATGACTTAGCGCATTTACAACGCGGGGGACGTTTGTCTTCAGCAGCTGCATTAATTGGCGGATTATTACAAGTAAAGCCAGTACTGCATTTTGTGGACAAGGTTATTGTACCTTTTGAAAAAATTCGTACGCGTAAAAAAGCATTAAAGCGTGCGGAGGAGCTACTAGCTGAGGATGTTCAAAAGTATGAAGCACTAGACGCTGTCGTGATCCACGGCAATTGCCAGGCTGAAGCAGAAGAATGGCTAGCACAACTAGCAGCAACCTACCCGAGCGTTAACTTTAAACTAAGCTATTTCGGTCCCGTCATTGGCACACACTTAGGTGAAGGTTCAATGGGGCTCGGCTGGACAAAAAAATAATAGTAAGTGAGACAGTCTCTACAACAAATTAGTAGAGGCTGTTTTTTTATTTTGAGTGCATACCGTTTTGCTGGGTAAGTGAGGAAGCGCCGGTAAACCTGTGATAATCGCCGCTAAAAGTGCCAGAATCGCCGGTAAACCCATAAATATCGCCGCTAAACCTACTAGAATCGCTGATAAAAATCACTCATATGAAAGGAGCAAAGCAATGAAATACAAAGGTTGGTTATTGCCACCTGAATTACGAGATTTTCATGAAGGACGTATTTGGTTAAAGGAGTATACCCCATTATCAAAGGAAGATATCGAGAAATCGATCAATCACAAATATCTCCGTATAATAGAAGGAATCCAAAAAGAACCACATCTAAAATGCAATCGTTGCCATAATGATAATCCACAGCAATTTACAACGTTTGATTGTTCAAAGTGCCAACAGCAATGTGTATATTGTAGACATTGTCTAAAAATGGGCAGAGTGAGTAGCTGTACGCAATTGATGATTTGGACAGGCCCACGTGCCATTAGAACAAGAAAGCATACACTCAAATGGGCAGGGCAATTTACAGTACTTCAACAGCAAGCGGCAAATGAAATGTTAGAAAGTGTTAAGGCAAAACGTTCTCATCTCTTGCATGCAGTATGTGGAGCAGGAAAAACAGAACTGCTTTTTCCAACTGTACATTATGCGTTAGAGCAGGGCTTACGGGTATGTATCGCTACGCCCCGTACAGATGTAGTGCTAGAGTTATATCCACGCTTTCAAACGGTTTTCCCGCAAACAATAATCCATGCACTATATGGTGGATCACCGAAGCAGGAGGGTTATGCACAGCTTGTGTTGGCTACCACTCATCAGCTATATCGTTTTGAACGAGCGTTTGATGTCATGATTGTTGATGAAGCTGATGCATTTCCCTATACATTTGACGAAACCTTACAAAGCGCTGTGCAAAAGGCTAAATCGGAAAACGCACCAATATTGTTGGTCACAGCAACACCTTCACATAAATTACTGACTCAGTATCAAAATGAAAGCTATTCATTTATTCCAAAGCGCTTTCATAACCGTCCATTACCGGTCCCTCGATTTCATTCTCTATGGAACTATGAAAAAAGCTTAAAACGGGGAAATATCCCGCGAAAGTTAAAGCGATGGACAGAGGAACGCCTTGCACGAAAAGAGCCTTTTCTATTATTTTTCCCGAAAGTAGAGTTAATGAAAATAGCTATTCCTCTTTTTCAGTTATTAGATGGAAGTATCATGACGGTGCATGCGGAAGACCCGGATCGTAAAGAAAAAGTGCTTAAACTACGTCATGAAGAAGTTCCAGGTTTACTGACAACGACCATATTAGAAAGAGGAATTACGATAAAGAATGTACAGGTTGCAGTTATTGGGGCAGAGTCAACCATTTTCACTTCAAGTGCACTAATACAAATCGCTGGGCGAGTTGGGCGAAATGTTGATTTTTCGGATGGAGACGTCGTATTTTTTCATCATGGCATTACGACTGAAATGGATGATGCGCGTACTAAAATTCTTTATTATAATAAGAAAGGATTTTCACAATGAATAAAATTGAAACACTTTGCTTATTATGCTCACAGCCTTTGCCATCTGCAATTTCATGGAAAATACTTTTAACCAAACAATTTCAATCAACCATCTGTGATTGATGCTCGGCTCGGTTTGAATATTCCTCAACAGCAACAGCACTTTACCAATATAACGATGCGATGAAAGATTATTTGCATCAATATAAATTTCTTCAGGATGTCGCACTTGCTAAAGTATTTCGGCAGGAGCTACAAGCACGATTCAAACATGGAAAAGCAACCATTATACCGATTCCAATGCATCCTACTAAACAAAGGGAGCGTACCTTTTCCCATACGGAGGAGTTATTAAAGGCTGCTACTATTCCTTTTATACAACTTTTAGAAAAGACAGCGGCAGAAACACAAAGCTCCAAAAATAGAGAGCAACGCATCCAAGCAGCTCCCCTATTTCGTCTGATGACTGGAGCATATGTAGAGCATAAAGAATATCTTCTTTTTGACGATATAAAAACGACGGGCACCACTTTGCAGCATGCCACCGAGATTTTAATGAATGCGGGTGCTAGAAATGTCAAAAGCTTCACACTAATTAATGGATGAAAATGCTAATGCATTGTGTATAATAGATTACGAGTAAATAAGATTCGTATCTAGCAGTTATTATTTTCATTCAGAAAACGATCTCCACTTATGAAAGTAGGGAGATGAATACGGATGTGATCACTTTTCAGTGGGTTCCCAGACACCTACTGAATGAAAATAAAGCCTCCGGCGGATGTCACGGATTTTGAATTGTGCGGGCACAATTCAAAACCCGGACGTATTGTATATCTGTAGCGAAAGCAAAGCGTCAGTTACAATTACGCCAAGGCGAAATTGATTTAAGAGGAGGAAGAGTAGATGGCAGAGGTTCGTAATTGTCCGAAATGTAATGAGTTTTTTAATTATACAGGGGTCAGAGAAGTATGTCATAAGTGTGCGCAATCTGAAGAGGACTTATATCAAATCGTTTACCGCTTTTTACGTAAACGTGAAAACCGTGCTGCGACAGTAGAACGTATTGTTGAAGCAACTGGGGCTGAAGAGGAGTTATTGTATAAATGGGTACGTAAGGGGCGCTTACAGACTGCGATGTTCCCTAATCTTGGCTACCCGTGTGATAACTGTGGTCATCTAACGACAACAGGCAAGCTTTGTACAAAATGTCAGGATGAATTAAAGACGGAGCTACGTACATTTGAAGCGGCGAAGGAGTTCCGTGACAGTGTGGCAGAACGTGATCGTGTAACATATCATGCAGACCGAAAACGTTAACTTCTTTCAGCGAGTGTCCAAGCGACAGCAACAACGACTGAGTGACCAACATCACGTTGGCCCAAATCCTCCGGACGCAAATATGCCGAAGAATAATTGATAAGCCTGAAGTGTGTTAATTTTAAACAAAATTAGCACACTTTTTTACATTTGAAAACTTAACATTATGTGAGACAATCCGAAATAATAGGAAGATAAGCTTTTTAGATAGGGGGGGATTAAATGAAAATTACATCTTATGGGATTAATGCAGTGAACGCCTATAAAAATCAGGTGCGCAATGTAAAATCAAGTACGAACAAAGCATCCTTCGCAGATAAAATCGAAATTTCTAAGACTGCACAGGAGATGCAAGGAGTTTCAACATACAGCTCAGAGCGTGCAGAACGCGTACAACAACTAAAAAAAGATATCGCTTCTGGTGAATACAAAGTGGACGCTCGCAAAGTTGCAGAAGATATGCTGAAATATTATCGTTTCTAAGGAATATCAGAAAGGGTGCTTAGCAAAATGTCTACAGAAACGATTTGTTCTACACTAACAAAACTAGAAAGAATGCATAAAAGCTTATTTGAACTAGCCGTAAAAAAGACTGAAATCATTACAGCTGGTGATATCGAAGCACTGGACCAAATGCTCAAGGATGAGCAGGCGCATGTAGCGGCCATCGATAAGCTCGAGCAACAGCGTCAGAAACAGGTAACGGACTACCTTGAAGCAAAAGGAATTGCTTCAACTGACAAAGCAACTGTCGCTGATGTCATCGAGGCTGCTGAACAACAAACTGAAAAAGACACGCTCTCAGCAGTACGCAATCGATTATTGCAAATCATTAACGACTTAAAAAATCAAAACGATTTAAATCAAAAACTAGTGTTCCAATCGCTACAATTTGTCAACTTTACATTGGACGCTTTACAACCTCGTCCTGAGCAAATCAACTATTCTGGCAATGAGGTTCGTGGCACAAATACAGTGGCAAAAAAATCATATTTCGATTCTCAAGCATAGTTTTTAAGAAATCAATTGCTGAAAAACGGTTATTAAGGGAGGAAAAAGAATGCGCTCAACATTTATGGGCTTAGAAGCTAGTAAACGTGGTTTATTTACACAACAAACAGCTTTATACACAACAGGACATAATATTTCCAATGCAAATACATTAGGTTACACTCGTCAACGAGCAAATATGCAAGCAACTCCTGGTTTTCCAAGTCCAGGCTTAAATCAGCCTGTCTATCCTGGACATCTTGGAACGGGGGTAGAAGTAAGCTCGATTCAACGCATGCGCGATCAATTTACCGATCGACAATATCGCCAGGAAACGAATAAGTTAGGTTATTGGGATTCAACAGCAAAATCGATTTCGCAGATGGAAGATATCATGTCAGAGCCTTCAGAGTTTGGTATTAATCAATCATTTACAGATTTTTGGAAGTCGATGGAGGATGCTATTGATAATCCAAAAGATACTGCTGCACGTCAGGTATTAATTTCTAAAGGAAAGGCAATTGCCGAATCTTTTAATTATATGGATAGACAGCTAAAACAGATCCAAGGCAATATCGGGAATGAAATTAATGTATCGACGGATAAAGTGAATTCAATTCTTAAACAAATTGCAGCTCTTAATAAACAAATTCAAGAAGTTGAGCCGAGTGGTTATGTGCCAAATGATTTATATGATGCACGTGATGTATTAGTAGATCAGTTAAATGAATATATCCCTGTAACGGTTTCATTGCAAAAATCAGGTGGTTTAGCAAAAGATGTTGCTGAAGGTTCAATGACGATTACATATGTATCAGCGGATGGTACACCTATTAAATTAGTGGATGGTAGACAATACGCTGCACTTGCAACGATGGACACGAACGATCAGCGCATTGATGGTGATGTAGATGATCAAACGACAGGGAGCTATGCTAACTTTAAGGAAATTAAAATTGCAGCTGTTGGCGAGCCACCAGGAGATCCATCGACAGGAATCGCAATTGATTACAGTAAAATGGACCATGGTAAAGGTTCATTACGTGCATTAATTGATGCGTATGGACATAGCGGTGGACAAGGCACTTATCCAGAAATGCTTGCTAATTTAGATAAACTAGCAAATGAATTTATAACAAAATTTAATGAAGTTCATAGTAAAGGTTTTGGTTTAGATGATAGTACAGGTCAGAACTTTTTCTCTGGGACGACTGCACGTGATTTTAACGTAGTAATTACTGATCCGAAGCAAGTAGCTGTATCTGATACGAAGGGTGAGGAAGGTAATAACGGAAACATGCGCAAGTTAGCGGCGCTACAATCGCAGGCTCAAGATAACTTAAAGAAAGGTACATTCCAAAACTATTATAAATCATTAGTAGGGGACTTAGCGGTTAAGGGACAGGAAGCTGAACGTAGTGCATTTAATTCTGAAACAATGCATTTGGAAATTTTTAAGCGTCGTAATTCTATGAACTCAGTTTCCTTAGATGAAGAGATGACTAATATGATTACATTCCAGCAAGCATACAATGCCAATGCACGTATGATTACAGTGGTAGATGAAACATTAGATAAAATCATCAACGGTATGGGAAGAGTAGGGCTATAATAGCCACTTAACTGAGAGGAGATAAATTTATGCGCGTTACACAATCAATGCTATCGAATAATATGCTACGCAATTTAAACACAAGCTACAGTAAAATGTCTAAATATCAAAATATGTTGGACTCAGGTAAAGTAATTACTAGACCATCCGATGATCCAGTTGTAGCAGTAAAGGGAATGGGCTATCGTATAGATCTTGATAAAAGCCAACAATACCAACGTAATCTACGTGAAGCAAATACATGGCTAGATACAACAGACGAAGCGCTTGATCAAGTAGGCGGAGCATTAAAACGTGTAAAGGAACTTATTGTACAAGCTGCTAGCGATACAAATACCGCTGATGATCGTCAAAAGATCAATGCAGAAATGCAACAGATTAAGGAACAATTGCGTGATATCGCTAATACAAAAGTGGGCGAAAACTATATCTTTTCAGGCACGCACACAAACCAACCCCTTTATACGGATAAAACAGGTCCGCAAAACCCAGCAATTTCTACTGGGGGAAATAAGTCGATTGAAATCAACGTTTTTGATGGTATCTCGATGAATATTAATACTCAGGGTGCTGATTTATTTGAGAATATTGATGGGTTTATGACGCACGTAACAACACTTTTAGAAACTGGTGCAACAGGTCCGGAGATTGGCAATGCACTCGGTTTAGAAGTCACAAATGGTGCTAATAAAATTCCTGGATTAGATGGTATTTATGAAAATGCATTGACTGTAAGAGCAGATGTCGGCGCTCGTCAAAATCGTGTAGAGATGATGGGAAATCGACTAAGCCTTCAAGAAATTAATGTAACGAAACAACTTTCTAAAAATGAAGACACAGACTATGCGAAGACGATTACAGATATGGTTACACAGGAATCTATTCACCAAGCTGCTCTATCGGTAGGAGCAAAAATCATTCAGCAAACCTTAGTAGATTTTATCCGATAAAATCTACAAGGTTCTGCCCCGAAAGCGAAGCGGCAGGGGTAAACTTTATAATGAATAACAGAGCGTTTGAACAATATGTTCAGGCGCTTTTATTGAAAGGAGAATTGTAAATGCGATTTCCACAAATTCAAATTCAAACAACCGATGCAAAAATAGAACTTGAAATTAGCAAGCCTCAGCAGCAAATTGAACAGCCAAGAGCTACTCTATCTATTGAACAACCAGCTGCTATCTTGGAGATTCATACAACTAAAGGTGTTTTACAAATCGACTCTTCTCAAGCAAGACGAGATATAGGGATGATTAGTCCTTTGGAGTCAAGTGCGAATTATGCGGAAGAAGGTAAACAAGGGGCACTTGACGGGATGGCACGTAGAGCAAGAGAAGGCCGTCAATTAATGGAGAATGCAGGGAAAGGACAGGGGCGAGCGACAATTCAAAATATCTCAAAACAAAATCATGGTCCTCATCGTGTGCCATTCAACATTAAATTTGTGCCTTCTGTAGGCTCTGTTAAAATCGACTATACACCAGGTACTACAGACATCAATATTGAGAAAAGAGATCCAATAATTGACGCAAAGGTGAATAAACCCATACATGACTACACACCTGGTAAAGTAACTAGTACAATGGTACAAAGACCAGATGTTAACATCGACGTAATTATCTAAAGGAGCGCATAAAAGAATGAAAATAGCTACTAAATTTTTAGGTGAAATCGAAATTGTAGAACAAGATATTCTGACATTTGAGCAAGGCTTATTAGGTTTGGAAGAATACAAAAAATTTGTGTTACTACCTATAGACGCAAACCTGCCATTAGTATTACTTCAATCAGTTAATCAAATGGAAATTGGTTTTGTCATAGCGTATCCATTTGCCTTCAAAAAAGATTATAGCTTTGATATTAGTGAAGATGATCGTGAGCAACTACAAATTGAAAAAGAAGAGAATGTTCTTACATACACTATTGTTACAATGAAAGAAACTTTAGAGAATTCTACTATTAATTTGTTAGCACCTATCATAATTAACATGGATAAAAAACTTGGTAAACAAATTGTCCTCCAAGATAATAAATCCTATCCGTTACGCTACCCAATGCAAACATTGGAAGGAAGTGCGAAATAATGCTAGTCCTTTCACGTAAAAAAGATGAATCTATTATGATAGGTGACCAAATTGAAATTAAAATATTAGCAGTGGATGGCGAACAAATTAAAATTGGTATTGTTGCACCAAAAACAGTAAAAGTACATCGATACGAGGTTTTTGAAGCTATCCAGGCACAAAATAAGGAAGCTTTATCAGCATCATCAAGCTTCTTAGAACAGCTAAAGAAAAAATAAAAAATATGTACTTTAGCTATATATTTAAACAAGTAATTTATTACATAAAAAAATAAAAAAAATTTTAAAAAACTATTAAACATTTCCAACTAATTACGATATATAGATTGTAAGGGGCAGGAAGTACATACATACTACCTAATCCGTATTCCACACGGATGTGGAATAACAAAAACAAACATTCAAGGAGGAATTCCAAATGAGAATTCAACACAACATTTCAGCTTTAAACACACACCGTAACCTTTCTTTCAACAACACTGAAGCTTCTAAAAACTTAGAGAAATTATCTTCAGGTTACAAAATCAACCGTGCTGGCGATGACGCTGCTGGTTTAGCTATC
This sequence comes from Lysinibacillus sp. NPDC096382, assembly GCF_044762845.1. Lineage (NCBI taxonomy): Bacteria > Bacillati > Bacillota > Bacilli > Caryophanales > Bacillaceae > Lysinibacillus > Lysinibacillus sp. NPDC096382. Next base: position 38,663 of record NZ_JBIWFC010000028.1, on the reverse strand, counting down.
TCTGAAAAAATGCGTGGACAAATCCGTGGTCTTGACATGGCGACTAAAAACGCTCAAGATTCAGTATCTTTAATCCAAACTGCTGAGGGAGCTCTTAACGAAACACACTCTATTCTACAACGTATGCGTGAATTAGCAGTACAATCTTCTAATGATACAAACGTTTCTACGGATCGTGATGCGCTTCAAAAAGAGGTAGATGCATTAACTTCTGAGATTACTCGTATTTCAACGGATACAGAGTTCAATACTCAAAAATTATTAAACAGTAGCTTTAAAGGAAAAGTATTCCACATTGGTGCAAACAAAGACCAAAATATTTCATTAACTATTAAAGACATGGGTGCTAAAGGTATTGGTGTAAGTGGAGTTAAGATTGATAAACAATCTACAGCTAACAAAGCTATCTCGACTATTAACAAAGCTTTAGAAACAGTATCTACACAACGTTCTGCTCTTGGTGCGGTACAAAACCGTTTAGAGCATACAATCAACAACTTAGGTGCTACTTCTGAAAACTTAACAGCTGCTGAATCACGTATTCGTGATACAGATATGGCTAAAGAGATGATGGGCTTCACTAAGAACAATATCTTAATGCAAGCTGCTCAATCTATGTTAGCTCAATCTAATCAACAACCTCAAGGCGTTCTACAATTATTACGATAAGACTTAATTTCTTTAGAAGGCTCTCTCCGAATATTGAGAGAGCCTTCTTTATTTTTTTCAAAGAATGCCGATATACAAAATGAGGTGGTAGATGTATATATGGAATTATTAAAAATTAAAAGTATAACTGCAAAAGATGGCAATGAAACGTTTGAAGTGAATGGTTATTTATTGCATAGTAAATATAATCCTAATCGAGAAGCAGAAAGTTTGATAAAGAAAGAGATTAATAAAAATTACGTAAATGTTATTTTGGGATTTGGAAGAGGATACCTTGCTGATGCACTAGTAAAAGAAGAAATAAGTAATGACAAAATATTATTTATTGAACCTATTACTGCTTTTGAAAGATTTGATACTAAACAATATGATATTGTTTTTGGGGATAATTTAGATACAATACAAGAAGCAATTGAAGGAAAGCTCCGTTTTTTTAGTAGAAAGATTAATGTAATTTGTGCACCTAACTATGATAAAATTTTCCATTCTTTATATGTGAATGTTTTGAAAAAGGTAAAAGACATCCAGAATTTAAATATTGTTTACAATAATACAATTAAGGATTTAAGTGTTACATGGCAGGAAAATAGTATTCGTAATATGTTACCAACATATATTAATGGATCTTTAAATGTATTAGAGAAATATTACAATTGCCCAGTAATAGTGGCATCTGGAGGACCGTCATTAACTAAACAATTAAATTTACTGAAGGAAATTAGAAAAAATGTTGTATTAATTGCGGCTGGTTCAACTGTAAATACCTTGATAACACATAATATTGAACCTGATTACATCATAACAATTGATGGGTCTGAAATAAATTATGATTCTCACTTTAAAGATTTAAAAGTTAAGTCAGCTGAGCTAATGTATGCTTCAACTAGTCATTATAAAATACAACAAAATTTTAAAAATAGACAATATGCTTTTTTAGATACTAGGGAAAATAAGTATAAGGAGCATGTGAATAAGACACTGGGAATTGACTTGCCTAATATTTTAGGAGGTGGCTCGGTAGCAAATTTTGCATTAAGTATCGCTCGTTACCTATCTACAGGACCAATAGCCTTAATAGGACAGGATTTAGCTTATACTGAAGGTAAGACTCATGCAGAGGGTAATAAGAATTTAAAAGCAGCTGATACAACGTTTCTAACTTTTCAAGGAGCATTTGAAATAGAAGGATATTATGGCGAAAAGGTAATGACGGACTATTCGTTATTTTCTATGAAAGAAAGTTTTGAGGAAATAATGAGGCAGATTGAAGACCCTAATACAATTTTTAATTGTACAGAGGGTGGCTTGAAGATAATGAATATACAGCAAAAATCCTTTGAACAGTTCTGTCATCAATTTGTAGATAGAAATAGCAAAGTGAAACTATATAATTTAAATGAGAACAAAAAAGATTTGGCTATATATATAAGTTCTGCAAGAGAGGAGATTAGAATATATAGAAATATTAATTTGGAGTTAAAGTTAGCTCAACAGGCATTAGAAAAAAATACTTTATCTACAGAATTTGCTCCTAGTATTTTAAAAACGTTAGATGATGTAGATATTAAGGTAGCAAAACTAATGAAAAAAGTAGTTATGGAGCGTATTAATGATCCTATTACGTTAGATGTTATGACTAATTATGAGGCTCAAGGCGAAGAAACTCCAGAACAAAAATACCAACGTGTTTATGAACAGAATAAAGAGCTATATGACAGACTAAGCAAGGCTACTGAACAATCTATTCAGTATACACTAGATGCAATTAGAGAAGCGGAAGAGCTTAAGGGGGAGTAAAAATGGAGTTTAATGAACTTATCGAAAGTTATAATGACTATGTTAAGAAGATACCAGGTGGGGCTATATATATTGCTAACTACTTACGTGAGGACAAACTAAATGATGCTTTAATAGCGATTAAAGCTTTTTCAGAAGGTGTACTTTGGCTTTCGCAAGCATGTGACCTATTAGTAAAAAACGGTGCTGAAGTAGCATTAAATATTGAGCAAATACAAGAGTTTTTAATAGAGGTAAACGATGGTTTAGAAAAGCAAGATTACGTATTAGTTGCCGATATGTTTGAATATGAAATCGCTCCTTTTTTTGAAGAAGTTGTTCGCGCAAAAGGTACGGTACAATAAATTGCAATGGCTAGTAGAACGAGCGAAAAATGCAGAACCTACATTACAGTTAAATGGGGTCTTTATCTATAGCAAGTACCGACCAAAAGAAGATGCTTTACGCTGGATAAATGCCGAGATTAATGCAGAGGCAAAAAGTTACTTATTAATTGGTTTGGGTTTAGGATATCATTTAAAGGCACTTATTAGCCAAAGTAAAAATAAACCCGTGACGGTATATTATTTTGATAAACATGAATATGAATTGTTTTTAGCTCATAACAGTGATTATTGGTGGAAAAAGGAAAATGTACATATAGTTCATGATTTAAGTCAAAAAGAACTTCATGATAATGTTCAGATTTTACTTCCAAATGTCTGGATTAAAGGGATTGGTCAAAGTCATCCCTTATTTTCAATTTTAGAAGTGATAAAAATAAACCAACTTTCTCTTAAAAGAGATTCAAGTAAAATGGAAGAAAATTTTTACTACAACACTATTTTAGATGACGACATCATTCAAGTAAAAAAACAGAGTAGAATTGGTTGTTTAGTTGCAGCGGGACCATCGCTGAACGATACAATACTATGGTTAAAGAAGTATCAACAACAAGTGGATATTTATGTTGTAGGGGCGGCATTAAAAAAATTATTGGCAAATGGAATTATACCAAAAGGTGCGATTTTATCTGATGCTAATGATGAGACTATACTCCAGTTTCAAGATTTAAATTTTGAAGGTGAGTTGTATTATTTATGTACTGCAAACTATAAAAGCGTAGCTCTACATTGTAGTAAACGGTATATACTTTTCCAACAAGGATATAAATTAGCTGAGGAAGAGGCTGAAAAGCGAAATGCACCGCTAATTGAAACAGGGGGATCTGTAGGGACCGCAGCCTTTAGCTTACTTGAGTATTTAGAATATGATACTGTAGTTTTATTTGGTCAAGATTTGGGATTCTCGGGTGATCAAACGCATGCAACAGATTCTACATCAGGGAGAAATGCTTCTAATGATACTTTTTTAAGAAGTATAAAAGCAAATGATGGAAGCAATATTCATACAACGGCAATGTTTCAAGTATTTTGGTATTGGTATAATCAAAAAATGGAAAAAACAAAAGTAAAAGTATTTAACACGGCTATAAAAGGAGCCAAGATCAAGAATGTTCCTTTGATAAGTGAAGAGAAATTTGCAGAATTAATAGCAAAAAAATGAATAATTATTTAGAAGAAGAGGGATAAGTGTGATGCAAAAAAAGATTTTGGTAACCGGAGCAGATGGCTTCATAGGCTCACATTTAACAGAAACATTAGTACGACAAGGTTATGATGTTCGTGCATTTGTTTATTATAATTCATTTAATTCATGGGGCTGGTTAGACCAGTCTTCACCGGAAATTAAATCATCATTGGATGTGTTTTCGGGGGATATTCGTGATCCATATGGTGTAAAAGAAGCTATGAAGGGCTGTTCTCATGTCCTTAATTTAGCAGCTTTAATTGCAATTCCGTATTCCTATCATTCTCCAGCAACTTATGTAGATACGAATGTGACAGGGACATTAAATGTTGTACAAGCAGCGAAAGAGTTAGGTGTAGAAAAGGTGGTACACACTTCTACAAGTGAAGTATATGGGACAGCATTATATGTACCAATCAATGAAGAGCATCCATTACAAGGGCAATCACCTTATTCTGCATCAAAAATAGGTGCTGATCAAATGGCTTTGTCATTTTATCGCTCATTTGATACACCTGTATCTATTATTCGTCCATTTAATACATATGGACCACGACAATCTGCCCGCGCGGTTATACCGACGATTATAAGTCAGTTGGCAAGTGGCAAAACGAACATTAAGCTAGGAGCAATAAGCCCTACACGTGATTTTAACTATGTAAAAGATACAGTTAACGGTTTTATCTCTGTAATGGAATCTGCTAATTCAATTGGTGAAGTCATTAATATTGGTTCAAATTATGAGGTTTCAATTGGTGAAACTGCACAAATGATTGCAGATATTATGGGTGTAGATTTAACTATCGAAACAGATGAAAAACGTTTCCGTCCTGAAAAAAGTGAAGTCGAACGCCTTTGGGCAGAGAATAAAAAGGCGAAGGAACTACTTGGGTGGGAGCCACAATATGGTGGCAAAGAAGGCTTCCGTCGAGGTCTTGAAGAAACAATAGAATGGTTTACAAATCCTAAGAACTTATCTCAATATAAGGCAGATGTTTATAATATATGAGTACTCAATGGTTGGAATTTGCAGATAATGTAAAACGGTTTTATGGAAAAGAGTTTGTGCCTTTACATGAGCCCACATTCAATGATAAAGAAGTTGAATATGTGACGGATTGTGTAAAATCAGGTTGGGTGTCCTCAGTGGGAGCTTATGTTAATCGTTTTGAGGAGGACTTAGCTAAATTTGTCGGTGTTAAGCGTGCAGTTGCTGTTGTAAATGGTACAGCTGCACTGCATATTGCATTAAAGGTTGCAGGCGTAAAGGCAGAAGACGAAGTTTTAATGCCTTCACTTACTTTTATTGCAACAGCCAATGCTGTGTCATATTTAGGTGCAGTTCCACACTTTATAGATGTTTCCTTTACTACTTTAGGTGTTGATGCAGATAACTTAATAATTTACTTAGAGCAAATTGGAAAACTACAAAACAATCAGCTTTATAATAGAGAAACAGGAAGACGTATTTCAGCACTTGTACCGATGCATACATTTGGTCATGCAGCTGACATAGAGGGTTTACTTAAAGTATGTGAGATGTATAATTTGATTCTTGTTGAAGATGCAGCTGAGTCATTAGGTACATATTATAATGGAAAACATACAGGTAACTTTGGAAAAGTAAGTGCAATGAGCTTTAACGGCAATAAAATAATGACGACTGGCGGTGGCGGCGCGATTGTGACAAATGATGATGCATTAGCTGACTATGCAAAACATTTAACAACAACTGCTAAAGTTCCGCATCGATGGAAATATGAGCACGATGAAATCGGATTTAATTACCGAATGCCGAATTTAAACGCTGCGTTAGGCTGTGCACAATTAGAAAAGATGCCGATGTTTATCCAACAAAAGCGCGAGTTAACAAAGCTGTATGAGCAATGGTTGGTTAATTTAGATGGTGTTCATTTATTTAAAGAGCCTGCAAATACTAGAAGTAATTATTGGCTACAAACTATGCTACTTGACGAGCGATTTAATCGTGATGAGGTGTTGGGCTTTTTAAATGAGCAAGGTGTAATGAGTCGCCCTATTTGGACGCCGATGCACCACTTAGCAATATATCAAAACTGTCCAAAATCAGATTTAAGTGTGACAGAACAGTTAAATAAATGTGTTGTCAATATTCCTAGCACACCAATAAGTGAGGGGTCACGATGAAACGTAAAATTTGTATTGTGACTGGTACTAGAGCAGAGTACGGTTTATTATCAAATCTTGCCAAGCAACTTCAAAAAGATAAAGAATTTGATTTACAAATGGTTGTAACGGGAATGCATTTATCTCCAGAGTTTGGAAGCACATATAAAGAAATTGAAAATGATGGTTTTTTGATTGATGAAAAAATAGAAATTCTTTTATCTGCGGATTCTTCCACTGGCATCGTGAAGTCGATAGGACTTGCCACAATTAGTTTTGCCGATGCACTTAACCGTTTACAACCAGATTTAATTATCATTTTAGGTGATCGTTTTGAAATGTTAGCAGTTGCTCAAACAGCGCTTATTATGCAAATACCTATTGCACATATACATGGGGGTGAATGTACTTTTGGTGCGTATGATGATGCTATTCGTCATACCATTACAAAAATGGCTACTTGGCATTTTACAAGTACAGAATCCCATCGTAAACGTGTTATTCAATTAGGCGAATCTCCAGAACGTGTCTATAATGTCGGTGCTCTCGGAATAGAAAATATTGCGAATATGAACCTCCTGAGGCGAGATGAACTATTTCAAAAACTTGGGCTTGATGAGCAACGACCTATGTTTTTAATAACATATCATCCTGAGACGAATGGTCATATAAATGGGATACACGAATTGTTAAAGGCATTGGAGAATTACCCCAACATTAATCTGGTGTTTACTAAATCGAATGCTGATAATGGAGGAAGGATGATTAATGAATCTATTCAACAATTCATATTAAATCATAGTAACGCTAAAATATTTGATTCACTTGGTCATTTAAAGTATTTAAGTGCGGTGAAGAATGCAGACGTTGTTATTGGAAATTCTTCTAGTGGGTTAATTGAAGTTCCTTATTTAGAGACACCTACTGTTAATTGTGGAAACCGTCAGGAAGGGCGTGAGCATCCCAACTCGGTATTTAATACAAAAATGGATACTGAAAATATACGTAATACTATTGAAAAAGCAAGGAAATTTAGCGATAAGTATGAACATATATTTGGTGATGGAATAGTATCTGAAAAAATAATTACAATATTACGCAGTTTACCTTCATTTTCTATTCAAAAGGGGTTTTATGATTTATGAAGAATAAAACATATATCATCGCTGAAGCAGGTGTCAATCATAATGGTTCATTGAAAATGGCAAAAGAGCTTGTGATGGTTGCAAAAGAAGCTGGGGCTGACGCGGTAAAATTTCAAACATTTAAAGCAGAAAATCTAGTTACAAAGCAGGCACAGCAAGCAGCATATCAAGTTGAAAATTTGAAAGAAGCAACATCTCAATTTGCAATGTTAAAAAAGCTAGAATTAACTTACGAGGAATTTATTGAGTTGCAGTCATTTTGTCAAACAGAGCAAATTGAATTTCTATCGACACCTTTTGACTTTGAAAGTGTCGATTTTTTACTAGATGAAATTGAGATTGCAACGGTTAAAATTCCTTCAGGAGAATTAACGAATGCACCATTCATTCATTATATTGCAACGAAACAAAAACCAATTATCTTATCCACTGGAATGGCAACTATCGAAGAGATTCACGAGGCATTAGCATTTATAGCCTATGGTTTAGTGAAATCTAAGGAACCTGTTACGATAGAGCGAGTATATAGTTTTTATGCTACTGAAGAAGCGAAAGCAGCGTTACAAAAATTCGTAACACTTTTACATTGTACCACACAATATCCAGCGCCAATGGATTCCATTAATTTAAAAGCAATGCGTGAAATGAAAAAAGTCTTTCAGTTACCTATTGGATTATCAGATCATTCTGAAGGAATCCATATCCCGCTTGCAGCAGTAGGTATAGGTGCAACTGTAATAGAAAAGCATTTTACATTAGATAAAACGTTAGAAGGACCGGATCATGTGGCCTCATTAAATCCAGATGAACTTAAGTCAATGATAATAGGAATTAGAGAAGTAGAACAGGCATTAGGAGATGGCATAAAAAATCCAACACCTATAGAACTACAAAATCGTATTCCTGCACGGAAAAGCTTAGTTGCTAAAAATCCGATACAAGCAGGTGAAGTATTCTCTGTTAGCAATTTGACTGTAAAAAGACCTGGAGATGGTATTCAACCTTCTAAATATTGGTCTTTCATCGGTGAAATTGCTTCAAAATCATATGAAGAGGATGAGCTAATAGATGAATAGACCAATTATTATTATTGGGAATGGGGGGCATGCCTCAGTAATAACAGAAATTTTACTTGCACAGAAGCAAACGATTATCGGATTTACTGCACCGACTATAGAAGAGAATGATTTTGATTTAACTTACTTAGGACCTGATGAGGTAATAGAAGATCATAATCCATCTGACATTGAACTAGTACTTGCTATAGGGGCTGTTAAGCCGTCACCATTAAGAGAAAAAATATTTAATGCATTTACGCAAAGAAAGTATCGTTTTAAATCTGTAATCCATCCTTCAGCCATTATTGCTCCTTCCGTTCAATTAGGACAAGGAGTTCAAATAATGGCTGGTACTATTATTCAAACGAATACAACAATTGCCGATAATAGTATTATAAACACTGGTGCGTTAATTGACCATGATTGTCAAATAGGTTCCCATATACATATTGCGCCAGGCACTAAAATATCTGGCAGTGTTAATATACAAAAAGGAACACATGTCGGAACAGGTGCAACGATTATTCAAGGCATTCATATAGGATCAAATTGTTTAATTGGTGCAGGAGCAGTAGTGATTAGTAATATTGCAAATGGCATAAAAGCAGTTGGCGTACCTGCAAAGGAAGTGTAATTCTATGAAGCAATGGCAAAAAACATTAGTTAATCAAAATCATACTTTACTAGATACAATGAAAATCATTGATGATTCTTCTTTGCAATTTGCAGTAGTCGTAGATGAAGAACAACATTTACTTGGGACTGTAACAGATGGAGATATTCGTCGTGGCATTTTGCGAGGTGAGGGTCTCGATGTAACAATTACATCAATCATGAACAAAAATCCGATAAGTGCAATAAAAGGTCAAAAATACCATAAATATAAGCAATTAATGAAATCTAAAATGCTTAAGCAGTTACCTATAGTCGATGATAATAATAGAATTATTAATATACTTTTTGCGGATAATATTGAAACTTCATTAAATAAAAACACGGTTGTATTAATGCTTGGTGGATTAGGTACAAGGTTGCGACCATTAACAAACGACACACCAAAGCCAATGCTTAGAGTAGGGAATAAACCTATTTTAGAAACAATAATAGAAGGTTTTAAGCAATATGGCTATACTGACTTTATTTTTTCTGTGAATTACAAAAAAGAAGTTATTCAGGACTATTTTCAAAATGGAGAAGCTTTCGAGGTAACTATTGAATATATTGAGGAAGACAAGAAAATGGGAACTGCTGGAGCACTTTCGTTACTAAAAAATAGACCAACGAAACCATTTTTTGTGATGAACGGGGATTTGCTAACACAAATTAATTTTGACCAACTTATGCAATTCCATATGGAGCATGAGTCTGTTGCAACAATGTGTGTAAGAGAATATGAATATCAAATCCCATATGGTGTTATTGAAACTGATGGTACAGATTTGGTGACAATAAGAGAAAAGCCAATTCATCGTAGTTTTGTAAATGCGGGAATTTATGTATTAAATCCTGATGTGCTTGACCATATTCCACAGGATAAGTTTTATGATATGCCGTCTTTGTTTGAGAGTTTGATTAAAAAAAATGGTAAAACATCTGTATTTCCTATTAGAGAATATTGGTTAGATATTGGACAAATGGATGATTTTAACAGAGCGAATAATGAGTTTAAGGAGCTTTTAAATGAAGCCTAAAGTTTTAGCAATTATCCCTGCACGTGGAGGTTCAAAAGGTGTACCACGGAAAAACATCAAAGAATTGGCGGGAAAACCACTAATTGCATGGACAATTGAAGAAGCAAAAAAATCAAAATATATTGATAGAATAATTGTTTCGTCAGAGGATAAAGAAATCTTGCAGGTGGCCCAAAAGTTTGGTGCAGATGTTCCATTTGTACGACCTGCCAATTTAGCAGAAGATACGACAGCTGGGATTGAGCCGGTTCTACATGCTTTAGAGCATTTTTCTGACTACGAATATGTTGTTATGTTACAGCCAACATCTCCCCTGCGCTTAGTTGAAGATATAGATGGATGTATAGAACAGCTTTTACAAGAAAATGGGGAGTTCTGCGTTAGTGTATGTGAGGTAGGGCAATCGCCTTATTGGATGTACACATTAGATAGTTCTGCTAAAATGCAACCATTGTTGAAACAACAGACGTTGATAACGAGACGTCAGGATTTGCCGAAAGTATATACGTTAAATGGGGCAATATATCTTGCGAATATTGATCTTTTAAAAAAAACGAGAAACTTTATAACAGAAGAGACTATAGCATATGTTATGCCAGTCGAGAGATCGTACGATATTGATACAGAAGAAGATTTTAAGATATGTGAATACCTTTATACGAATCTCTAATAAAAACTATTTAATTTATAATAAGAGAAATTAGGATGTGTAAATATAAATATGAGACCGATTTTAATTCCAGATTACTTTGAAGAGTTTAGTTGTATTGGTGGTGCTTGTGAAGATACTTGTTGTGCTGGGTGGAATATTACGGTAGATAAAAGGACTTATCAAAACTATCGTAAAGTAAAACATCCAGAAATAAGAGAGAAGTTACAACGTTATGTGAAGCGTAACCGAAGTCAACAGGACGATTCGAGTTACGCAAAATTAATTTTAGATGAGAATAAGAATTGTCATATGATGTTAGAGGATGGGCTATGTGGTATTCATAAAGAATTGGGAGAACAGTTTTTATGTAATACTTGTGCTACTTATCCAAGACAATTTACTAAAGTAGGTTCTTTTGTTGAAAAAAGTTTAACTTTATCTTGCCCTGAGGCAGCAAGAGTTGCTCTCTTGCGTGAAGAAGGTTTAGGGTTTATTGAGACAGAGGAGCCCAAAGATACTCGTGGATTAATGAGTAATGAACTTAATTTGGAGAAGCATCCACTATTTTGGGATTTCAGAGTTTTTACTATCCAGCTGATGCAAAATCGTAAACAATCTATTGAAATCCGATTAATAATTTTAGGTCTATTTATTCAGAAAATTGAGCGATTAAAATTAAGTGACTTAGAGCAACAGCTACCTACAATTATGGAAGATTATTTAAACCGCTTAGATAACGAAGAATTCATTGAATCATTAAAAAATATTGAAGGGAACTTAAATTTTCAGTTAAATTTAGCTAGAGACTTAATACGTTATCGCATGTCTGCTGGTGGAGTGTCATCGGAAAAGTATTTAGCGATTCTACATCAATTATTAGATGGATTACTATTAGACGAAAATGACAATAAAGAAGTGCAGGACATGGATCAATCAATTGCTAAATACCAACAGAGCTATCTAGAATTGTATGAACCATTTATGAAAAAGCAAGGCTATATGCTTGAAAATTATGTTGTCAATTATATATTTAAAAACCTATTTCCATATGATTATAATACAATGTTCGAGAGTTATATGATGCTTGTTATTCATTTTACACTCATTAAATTACATATGATTGGTATGGCCTCAAAGCAGCAAAAATTAACTCAAGACATGGTAATTGAATGTATACAACAACTTGCAAAAGCAATTGAACATAATTCTTCTTATTTACAAGGCGTTCGTAAGGGTATGGAGGACTCTGGTTATACTACAATGGGACATATGTTTGTGATGATTAGTAATTAATTATAGTTAGTTGTGGCAACGTAGGATAAAACCCGGATTAGATATAAAAAAATTTTTAAAAACACTTTTATGGAAGTCCATAACGGCCTTCCTGCAAAAAAAATTGGGAATAAAATCCTCTGGAATTAAACACTGGTACACTCGTTTGCCGTAATAATGAGTTATTTATCTTCTTCTCAATTTTTTATCCCAAGAACTCCATTATAAATATGAGAATTTCAGTTTTTATTGATGATTTGTGGAAAAACTGAAATTCTTTTTAATTTGTCCGATATTATTTTTAGTAACGCCTGTAAGAAATTCAAGGGGGATGTGGAAACATGCGTATATCAGAAAATACAAATATGGATGCAAAGGCGATAATCCAAACTGGTACTAAAAATAAACCAGTAGTCGAGGGAGGAACCAATCAAGGAAGTGAAGTTACTATAAAAATATCTACATCTAAAGTTGAACAAGTCCAATTACTTGAAAATGCTGAGGAAACTAAAGCTAAAGTTCAACAAGCTGTAAATACAATGAACCAAATGTTAGAAGTTACACACAGCGCAGCGAAGTTTGTATATCATGAAGGGTTAGAACGATATTATGTGACGGTGGTTGACCAAAATACCGAGGAGGTAGTAAAAGAAATACCTCCCAAAAAGCTATTGGACGCATTTTATGAAATGCAGAAAATGCTTGGTGTGATTGTAGACAAGAAAATATAAAAACATTAATGAGGAGGAAAAGAGTATGGTAACAAGAATTGGCGGTTTAGCGTCTGGTATGGATATTGATTCACTTGTAGAGAAATTAATGAAGGCAGAACGTATGCCTTTGAATAAAACGTTTCAACAAAAACAATTATTAGAATGGAAACGTGATGCATATCGTAATGTTAATGCAAAGTTAAAAACATTCGATACTTTCTTATTAGATAAAATGATTCTTTCAGGAAAAATGAATCAAAAAACTGCAACGTCATCAAATGAAAATTTAGTATCCGTAAAGGCTACTTCAGGAGCAACTGGTAATATTACAATTGGTGGTGTATCACAATTAGCTTCAGCAGCTCAAGCTGTAGGTAATCAAACTGAATATACCGGTGACTCAAAGTTAAGTGAGCTAAATTTGAATGTAAATTCTATTTCTATCCAATCAATTGGTAAGGATGGTAGATTAACAACAGAGGCAACAAAAGTTAATTTTACTAACGATATGACAATTAATGATTTAGTAAAGACAATTAACGGTACTGGTGCGGGTGTTACTGCTTTATTTGAAGGTGGAAAATTGTCCCTAACTGCTAAAAATACAGGTAGTGAAAAAGGTGGACAAGGTGAAATTATTGTTACAGGTGGATTGGAAGTATTTAACAAATTAGGATTCGCATCAACTGATGGTAAATTAGCTAGCAATGGTAAAAATGCTATGTTTGAAGTGAATGGTATTCAAACAGAACGTTCATCTAATACTTTCACAATTTCAGGTTATGAAATGACATTAAAACAGACTTTTAATGCTGGTGACGTTGCTTTAAAGCAATATGAGGCTGCAAAATTAGAGCTTAAAAATGCACAAGATGCTATGGTAGGACCAAATGGGCTTACTCAAAAGTACATTGATGGTGCGAATCGTTACTTTGGGACATCTTTTTCTACGATAGATGAATTGAAAAATGCTACATTACCTCCTAGCGCATTTAAGACAGATTTTGATACTGCATACAATGGTAAATTTGCTTCAACTTTAACTGAGCAGGAGCAATCGGTTTATAAAGATTTTGCTGATAAAAATCGTATTGCGAAGTTAAGTGATGATGATATTGATACTATTAAAAATAATGATTTTGATACATTAAGAGCGATGAGCCAGTTCAGCGTTTATAGTGATGCAGATTTAAATAGAATGAAAGATAATGCAGATAGCCTTGAGAATTTCCGTAACCAGGCGAATAATGAAGCAGATGAAAGACTTTATAAGGGAACTAATAAAAATTTACTTACAAATGATGAGGCAATTACGTTTTTAAATAGCATGAACGGTAAGACAACAGAAGAAATTAAAACTGCTATAAATAATCTTGCTGATGGCTCTTTAAAAACAATGCTGAAAGATACAGATGTAGAACAATTGCAGTTCCTTTCGCAGGATTCAACTAGACTAACTGAATTTAAGGATATTGCGGCAAAGCAAGTTACTTATGAAAAAGAAAAAGCGAGTTATGATAGTGTAAAAAGCAACTATGAAGCTGGCTTGCAACGTGAAAAAGATGCGGAACAAGCTTATGCTAATGCTGAAGAAGTAAAGAACAATACTCCAACAGGTGGTACGACAGCAGCCCCTGTCACAATGCAAGCTACTTCTGATACAAAGGCTGCGAAGGAACAAATCACGGAGTTTGTTGAAAAATATAACGAAATGATTGATGAGTTTAATAAACAGCTAAAAGAAAGTAAATATCGTGATTATGCACCACTAACAGCTGAGCAACGTAAAGATATGAGTGAAAATGAGCAAAAGCTTTGGGATGAAAAAGCGAAGAGTGGTTTATTGCGAAGTGATTCAATTATTCGAGATGGTATGGCAAAAATGCGCGAGACATTTATGGGTAGCGTTGCAGGCCTTGGCGATAAATTCATGGATTCATTAGCTGAAATTGGGATTACTACTTCAAAAGATATGAAAAATAGTGGTAAGCTTGTTATTAATGAAGGAAAACTAGATGCTGCATTAGAAAAAGATCCAGATCAAGTGTTTAAAATGTTCTCACAAACGGGTGATGTCACTGTAAAAGAACAAATAGTGAATGGAAAAACAGTAAAAGTTACAGAAGATAGTCGTGGGATTGCATGGCGTTTACGCGATGAGATGAAAAAAATGACAACCCAAATTGAGAAACAAGCAGGAAGAGATGGAGCTGTTAACAATACATTTAGTTTGGGTAGGGCAATTAACGAATCAGATACGCGTATGACGAAATTACAAGCTAAACTAAGAGATGTCGAAGCTCGTTATTGGAAACAATTTGCAGCTATGGAGCAAGCAATCAATAAAGCAAACAAGCAATCAAGTTTGTTCTCATAAGGTTAAGGTTTTGGCTTGTTTCTAATTAGCAAAGTAGGAGAACATTATGCAATTAATAGATCAACTATTACAGGTATCAGCTAATTTATTTAAGCTATTGGGAGACAGCCCAAATGGTGAAGAGCGTGATGAATACATTGACAACATCAATAGCATGTTGGACAAACGTGGAACGATTATTGAAGTTTTGATTCAGGAAGGATTTCATTTCGATGAACAAAATCGCATACACGGTACGTTACTTGAATTAGATAACGGTATAAAAGAACGATTGGTTGCTGTCATGAACGCTGTAAAGCAGGATATGGCAAACTTACAAAAAACGAAAAAAAGTGAACAGCAATACTTCAATCCCTACTCGAATGTTCGTGTAATGGATGGGATGTATTATGACAAAAAGAATTAACATTATATCTCTATTTAGCGTGGCGGACGCCGCCGGCTAATGAAAGATAAAGCCCCGGCGGATATCATGGATTTTAAAAGAAGTGAATTGTGATAACACAATTCAAAATCCAGACGCATTGTTTATCTGTGTGACAGCAACAATACCGCAGAGGCGTATTTGAGTTATTAGCTTTTCTTCATAAAATGGTTTAAACTAGTAGAAAAGTAACATTTCAAAGGAGTTGTCCTTTATTGGCAGCAAATTTAACAGCACAAAATGCATACAAACAAAATAGTGTTACAACTGCTTCTCCTGGCGAGCTGACGTTAATGCTTTATAATGGTTGTTTAAAGTTCCTACATAAAGCAAAACATGCGATTCAAGAAAAAAATGTCCAGGAAAAAAATACGAATCTTATAAAAGCACAAGCGATTATTAGTGAGCTTATGGTGACATTAAATATGGACATCGAAATATCAAAAAATATGTTTGCACTCTATGAATATATGAATCGTCGTTTA
The DNA here is from genome assembly GCF_044762845.1 of Lysinibacillus sp. NPDC096382. Taxonomy (NCBI): domain Bacteria; kingdom Bacillati; phylum Bacillota; class Bacilli; order Caryophanales; family Bacillaceae; genus Lysinibacillus; species Lysinibacillus sp. NPDC096382. The sequence goes on along the minus strand of NZ_JBIWFC010000028.1, from coordinate 22,666 downwards.
GTCGAAGCAAATATTCAAAGTGAAGTCGCTATTATTGAAGAAGTTGAGGGATTAGTAACAGAATTCCGTGATACATGGAAGGAAGTTATTCGCATCAATCGACAGCAGCAATTCGGTCAGGGAAACACTGGACAAATTTAGATAACACAAGAGATCATCAATTCCTGATGGTCTCTTTTCTTTACAAGAAAAACGGGACACGGCATTTATATCATACAAAAGGGAACCTATTAATTAGGTATAAAACAGGTCTTTAATCAGTAAAATATGTTACTTATTCCCTCTAGATGTAAAACATGCATCGTGTCATAATCAAGCTAAATAGATGTTTCGAATAGTATTGGAGTGGGTATATGATATTTAAGCGCCAAGAAGGCTTTCGATTTAAGTTCGATGAGCCTGTTAAAATGACTTTTGCGATATATGAGGATGGAAGAGTGAATCAAGCGCAAACGGCAATGGCTGATTTGCTTGATATTAGTCCACGAGGTTTAAAGATGTTTACTGAAGTGGATTTAGGTGTTAATCCTCCTCCTTTAGATTTACGCTTTGTTCTTGATTCTAGAGAGGTACGAGCTTATGGTGAAATAATTTGGAGCCGTCCTTTTGGCAAGGGCAAACAATATGGCGTGAATTTTAATGATCAAGAATCGGTTGAGGATTTGATTGTCGAAGAGTTGAAACTACGCCGAAGAAGAGAAGCTGATGAGGCAAAACTAAATAGCATTAATTCATAAAGTGAAACATTCATCAGTGGGGATTTTGTCAACCCATATCAGCAGATGCTACACATTATTGTAGGAAAAATTTTTTTTGAAAAAAAGAATTATTTTAGAGGAATTTCGCACACTTCTGTAGAAATATAAAGTATAGCAGTTATAAAGGAGGAGTTTACATGTTAAACTTTAACATTCGCGGTGAAAATATTGAGGTAACTCCAGCTATTCGAGAGTATGTTGAGAACAAAGTCGAGAAAGTTGAACGTTATTTTAACGAAGATGTTAACGCCAACGCTAACGTAAATTTAAAGGTTTATAATGACAAGCAAACTAAAGTGGAAGTTACAATTCCAATGAAGAACTTAACTCTTCGTGCAGAAGAGCGTCATAATGATATGTATGCTGCGATTGACTTAATCGTTGATAAATTAGAACGTCAAATCCGTAAGCATAAAACAAAAGTAAACCGTAAATTCCGTGAGCGTGAAGGTACAGGCCTTTATTTTGCTACTTCTCAAGCAGCAGCAGATGCATCAACAGAGGAAGACGAATACTCTATTGTTCGCACAAAGCAATTTGATCTAAAACCGATGGATCAAGAAGAAGCTGTCTTACAAATGAATATGCTAGGGCATGATTTCTATATCTTTACAGATGCAGAATCAAACGGCACAAATATTGTCTACAAACGCAAAGACGGTAAATATGGCTTAATTGAAACAACTTAAACTTTAATATGCACAAGGGCTCTCGCGAAAAGCGGGAGCCTTTTTATCTTCATTCAGTAGGAATTCCTGCCTCAATAGTAGTGGGGAATATATCTTTATCAAACAACTTTTGAATGAAGATAAGACTCTAGCAGATATCACGGATTTTGAAAGGAGGCACTATAAGGATGTTAGCCTAAAACCGTCGCTTCCTGGGACAACGACTAAAGGACCTACATCGGTGCCGCTGTCGCTACGCTTTTGCGCAAAAAAGATCTGCCGCTGCCGCTACGTTAGCACTGCGCTTTCGCACAAAAAAGATCTGCCTGGCCTAAACACAATTCAAAATCCGGACGGCATTGTTTATTTGTAGTGACAGCAACAACAATTACGCTAGGGCGTAATTGATATGATTTCCTTTAATGCTAGGGACTCTGTTTGCATGAATCTGTTATACAATGGTAAAATGAAAGTTGAGACTATATAGGAAGTGAAAAAATTCATGGTAAACCTATTAAATAAATTATTTGATTTCAATAAACGTGAACTAAAAAAATTAGAAAAAATCGCTGACCAGGTTGAGGGATTCGCTTCTCAAATGGAACAGCTTTCAGATGATCAATTACAAGCGAAAACAGAAGAGTTTAAAAAACGCTATGCGGACGGAGAGCATTTAGATTCGATTCGTGCGGAAGCTTTTGCGGTTTGTCGAGAAGGGTCAAAGCGTGTGTTAGAGATGTACCCATTCCGAGTGCAAATTATGGGTGCTGCGTCATTAGATGAAGGTAATATTGCGGAAATGAAAACCGGTGAAGGTAAAACGTTAACGGCTACAATGGCTGTTTACCTAAATGCCATTACTGGTAAAGGTGTACATGTTGTGACAGTCAATGAATATTTAGCGAGTCGTGATGCTGAAGAAATGGGGCATTTGTATAATTTCTTAGGCTTAACGGTTGGTTTAAACTTGAACAGCCTATCAAAAGAAGAAAAACGTGCAGCCTATGAAGCTGATATTACGTATAGTACAAACAATGAGTTGGGCTTTGACTATTTACGTGATAATATGGTGCTTTATAAAGAAGAGCGTGTACAACGTCCGCTACATTTTGCAGTAATCGATGAGGTTGACTCGATTTTAATTGATGAAGCGCGTACGCCATTAATTATTTCGGGTCAGGCTGGGAAATCGGCGCAGCTATATAAACAGTCGAATGCATTTGTTCGTATGTTAAGTGCAGAAACAGATTACACATACGAAGAGTCGACAAAAGGTGTTACGTTAACAGATGCTGGTGTTGAAAAAGCAGAGAAAGCATTTGGCATTGATAATCTGTTTGATTTAACACATGTGCGTTTAAACCATGCGATTAACCAATCGTTAAAGGCACATGTAAGTATGCATAATGATGTTGATTATGTTGTACAAGAGGGCGAAATCATTATTGTTGACGGCTTTACAGGTCGTTTAATGAAAGGTCGCCGTTACTCAGATGGACTACATCAGGCAATCGAGGCCAAAGAAGGCGTAGAGATTCAAAATGAATCGATGACGATGGCAACAATTACGTTCCAAAACTACTTCCGTATGTATCAAAAGCTTTCGGGTATGACAGGTACTGCGAAAACAGAGGAAGAGGAATTCCGTAATATTTATAATATGAGTGTTGTCGCGATTCCTACGAATAAGCCGATTGCTCGTGATGACCGTCCGGACTTAATTTTTGCTTCGATGGAAGGGAAATATAAAGCGGTGGCGGCAGATATTGCAGAGCGCCATAAAGCTGGACAACCAGTTCTTGTAGGTACGGTCGCAATTGAAACATCTGAAATAATTTCGAATTTATTGGATAAACATAAAATCCCACATAACGTCTTAAACGCGAAAAACCATGAGCGTGAAGCCGAGATTATTGCGAATGCAGGTACAAAAGGTGCAGTAACAATTGCAACAAACATGGCTGGTCGTGGTACAGACATTAAGCCTGGAGAAGGTGTAATGGAGCTTGGTGGTTTAGCGGTAATTGGTACGGAGCGTCATGAATCTCGTCGTATCGATAATCAGCTGCGTGGTCGTTCTGGTCGTCAAGGGAACCCAGGTATTACTCAATTCTATCTATCACTAGAAGATGAATTAATGCGTCGTTTTGGCTCCGATAATATGAAGAACATGATGATGAAATTAGGGATGGATGATTCACAGCCATTACAATCTAAAGTTGTTTCAAGAGCAGTAGAATCAGCTCAAAAACGTGTTGAAGGTAATAACTTCGATGCTCGTAAACGCTTATTACAATATGATGATGTGTTACGTCAGCAACGTGAGATTATTTATAAAGAGCGTTACGACGTATTAGAAACAGAAAATATGCGTGTGCTTGTAGAGTCTATGATTCAAGAAACGATCGACAACATTGTCGCATTGTATACGCAAGGTGAGCAAAAAGATTGGCATTTAAAAGCAATTGATGACTTTGTCGCAGCAAATCTATTAGATGAAGGCGATCTAAAGGTGGAAGATTTCCAAGGTAAATCCGCAGAAGAGATTAACCAGCTAATTTCTAACGCTGTCCAAACGCGTTATAATGAAAAAGAAGAACAGCTTACACCAGAACGTATGCGTGAATTTGAAAAGGTAATCTTACTTCGCTCAATTGATACAAAGTGGATTGATCATATTGATGCAATGGATCAGCTACGTCAAGGTATCCATCTTCGTGCATATGGTCAAAATGATCCACTTCGTGAGTATCAACAAGAGGGCTTTGCTATGTTTGAGGATATGGTCGCTTCCATTCGCGAAGATGTAGCAAAATATGCGATGAAGGCAGAAATCCATAATAATTTAGAGCGTGAAGAAGTTGCAAAAGGTCAAGCTGTTAATCCGAAAGAGGATGGCGGCTCAGCTCCGAAAAAGCAACCTGTCCGTAAAGCTGAAAATGTCGGACGTAATGATTTATGTCCATGCGGAAGCGGTAAGAAATTTAAAAACTGCCATGGTGCAGCTCAATAATATTCGAAAAAGATCATTTTAACTGTATGTTAAAATGGTCTTTTTTTCGATGCTTTAGGATATTTTCACGATCCGCCTGCTGCTAGCTAAGACTAAAGCGAATGTGCGAACAACCGCAAGTTAGTAAGTAGGAGGTTTTTTCAAGCAGCGTTTAAATGAGTAGGAATATTAGAAAATTCAAAAAGAGGTATATGATACTACAACAATAGGTAAATAGTTCAATGAAAAGGGTAATGTTTATAACTTTCTTGTGATTTATTATGAATATGTGAATAGTTGAAAAGTTTTGGGTATTTGAGTCTGTTTTTAAATAAAGGGGGGATTTATGGATATATATAATCCTCGAGGAAACATTGGAGTTTACCAATATATTTATTAGTATACTCCTTTTTACTAGAAAAACATACAATTTTGAGGAGGATTGACATGCATAGTGATGACATTATGAGTAGTAAAACGATGCTGTATATACCGGAATATGATGCCAATGGTAACTTGGGTACACGTGTAATAGAAAGGGATCGCGAATATATATCAAAATTAGCGCCGACAAAATTAATGGATTATAATCTACGTTATTTCGGTTCTAGCTTAAGAGGGGCTTTCGATGGATCAAGAATGATACTTGGAAAGTTGAATAAAAATCCAATAGTTGTTCATGAACAAAGTAATATTGTATGGTTTCCAAGTAAGTCTTATTTACGACGTGACTGTAAATGGTTTGCTGTTCATCATATTCAGGACTATCTAGCTATCGATAAAAAGAATACAAAAGTAATTTTTATGAACGGCTATGAAACTAATGTGGATCTAAGTGTTAGATCATTTGAAAACAGAATTCAAAGAGCTTTTCTACTAAAATATAAACTGGAAAAACGAACAAAGAATTTATTAGTTCAATATGATCAAGGTAAAGTATTTCAACGTATGGCAAACGATGTTATCTTTGAGGATGAAGCTGAAAAAGACTGAAACGAATGCTGAGGTTGTAAAAAAGTATGTTTTCCGCTGTAAAAACGTTATAATAAAGAGACCGGGGCTTTAAAAATGAAGTATCAGTATTTTAAAAGTTTGCCCCATAAATAATGTTCGGAGGATTTAACAATGATTGAATTAGCAGATGTACGTAACGCGTTAGACACTTCAGCCAAAAAATTGGCGGATTTTAGGGGGTCTCTTTGACTTAGAAAACAAAGAGGCACGCATTCAAGAATTAGATGAAATGATGCTTGAGCCAGGTTTCTGGGATGATCAGCAAGGGGCACAGGTAATCATTAATGAGAGTAATGGCTTAAAGGCAACTGTTAATGAGTATAAAGATTTATTAGAAACATATGAGAACCTAGATATGACGTTAGAGCTATTGCGCGAAGAGCCTGATGAAGAATTGCAGGAGGAGCTAGGCAATGAATTAGTAGATTTCCAGCAAAAAATGGGCGATTTTGAGCTGCAATTACTATTAAGCGGTCCATACGATCAAAATAATGCAATTTTAGAGCTGCATCCAGGAGCAGGTGGTACGGAATCTCAGGATTGGGGCTCGATGCTGCTTCGTATGTACACACGCTGGGCGGAAAAACGTGGCTTTAAAGTCGAAACAGTTGATTATCTTCCAGGCGATGAAGCAGGGATTAAATCTGTAACATTGTCCATTAAGGGTCATAATGCTTATGGCTATTTGCAAGCAGAAAAAGGTGTCCATCGTTTAGTACGTATTTCACCGTTTGACTCTTCTGGTCGTCGTCATACATCGTTCGTTTCTTGTGATGTTATGCCTGAATTCGATGACAATATTGAAATTGATATTCGTACAGAGGATTTAAAAATTGATACGTATCGTGCAACAGGTGCAGGTGGTCAGCATATTAATACGACAGATTCAGCTGTTCGTATTACGCACATTCCAACTGGTACTGTCGTACAATGTCAGGCAGAACGTTCACAAATTAAAAACCGTGAAAAAGCAATGACAATGTTAAAAGGGAAACTTTATCAATTAGAGATCGATAAGCAGCAGGCACAGCTAGATGAAATCCGTGGTGAACAGAAGGAAATCGGCTGGGGCTCACAAATTCGTTCCTATGTATTCCATCCATATTCAATGGTGAAAGATCATCGTACAAATGAAGAAACAGGTAATGTAGGAGCGGTGATGGATGGTGATGTAGATCCATTCATTAATGCATATTTACGTTCAAAAATTGGCTAATGAAAGCCTCTCAGAGACACAATGTAATTGTGCTTTGAGGGGTTTTTTAGTTACTAAATCAATTGTGCCTCGGCATAATTGTGATTGTGTCCGGAATCGGCTTTGTATTTATTACAAAGAACTCCTTGCCGTTTCCGTGATATCCGCCGGAGGCTTAACTTCTATCAGCGGATGTTGGAACACCCGCTGATAAGTGACTTAAAACCGTATTCATCTCACCACCTATAGGGGTAAGTGACTTCTGTACCTGTCGCTACGCTTTCGGTCAAAAGACATGTGCTGAAAGAAGTTAAAAAGGTGGATGATACGGAGCGTCTTGGCTAATCTCCTTGCGTTCATTCATGTAATGTTTATAGAGCATCGATGCATTGACAAATTGCTTGCTGATTGAAGCATATTGAATAGGTAGCTCAATCTGTTTATCATTTTTCAGTGTGACGATACAGCCCGTTTTACTCGCTACAATATTTGAAATGGCGTGAAGTCCAATCCAAATATTGTGGATAGAGTTTGGAGAATACGTTGGTAGAAAAATACAAGGATAACCATAATCATAAGCAACAACGATTGGAAGCTTATGTTGATTGCCGAAAAAGCGTTTGGCGGAATGTCTTGCTGCTTCATAGGTTGTTCCGAGTGAGATACAAGATTTTCTTAATATATGCATTGGTTTCCTGGTGACGATAAGCTCATTATGCTTATCAATTACCCGTGTGAAAATTTTAGAATCATACTGCATTGGCTGAAGTAAATAGGTGTTGAAAGACATTAAATACCCATTGATGTAGTTTGCTGACATCTATGTAAACCTCCCTTTTCTATTTGTTATTGAAGTGTAGAACATAAAATTGAATTCTGAAAGTATAGACAAAAGGAGAAAACCGTTGATATTTCAAGCGATTGTATAGAGAAATTGCTTGAAATTGCACGAGATTAATAGTAAATCGAAGTGATTTTCAGTTCTTAAGCATTGCATTTTAACTTCAATTTTCTTATAATTTAGAAAAGGATCGAGGTGAGATCGTTGGATAAATATTATTCGTATACAGATTTTCTAAAAGCCGTTGGTCAGTCAAAGAAAGTTGATGAGGCAGAGAAATTATTAAACGAGATTTATTTAGATTTATTTTTAAATCATATCCAGCGTATGCATCGTGAAGAGCAGCTCATGGTTCTGATAGATAGAGCACTCGATGAAAAAGATGAAAATGCATTTCATCTATACGCAGCCGAACTAATAACCTTACACCAAGATGCAAGTGAATAATATGACGAGCCCGCTCTCCACTTATTGGAGAGCGGGATTTTTTTGCTATTTTTGTGCCAGCTGATCAGATTTACCGGTAATAACCCGAGATTCCCACTAAGGTAATGCATTTACATTTTTCCATCTCGATTAGCTAACATTTGGAAAGGGTAATCTATTGATAGATAGGTTGTAATTAGTACATACGTTCTATCGCAATTACCTTAAATAGAGTAAACGGAAAAATTTTTACAAACATTCGTTCGTTAAATGTTCGAAATTTAAATAATGCTATGCTAAAATATATGTATCAAATTGGTAGGAAAGGACGGGGACATGTGTGCAAACATTTGATTTACAAGCGCCATATACGCCTGGTGGAGATCAACCACAGGCAATTGCGGAATTAGTGGAGGGTGTACGTGCAGGTAAACGTCATCAAACGTTGCTCGGTGCAACAGGAACAGGAAAAACGTTTACGATTTCTAATGTCATTAAACAGGTAAAAAAACCGACACTTATTATGGCACACAATAAAACATTAGCAGGTCAATTATATAGTGAGTTTAAAGAGTTCTTCCCTAATAATGCAGTTGAATACTTTGTCAGCTACTATGATTACTTTCAGCCAGAGGCATATGTACCGCAGACGGATACTTATATCGAGAAAGATTCAAGCATTAATGATGAAATTGATAAGTTGCGTCACTCTGCAACATCCTCATTATTCGAGCGTGATGATGTCATTATTATAGCATCCGTGTCCTGTATATATGGTCTAGGTTCTCCAGAAGAATATCGTGAAATGGTCGTATCGGTGCGGACTGGAATGGAAATTGAACGTAATCAGTTGCTTCGAAAATTGGTCGATGTACAGTACGAGCGTAATGATGTGAGTTTTACACGTGGGACGTTTCGGGTGCGTGGAGATGTAGTGGAAATATTCCCTGCATCTCGTGATGAGCATTGTATTCGCGTGGAGTTTTTTGGGGACGAGATCGATCGAATTCGTGAGGTGGATGCGTTAACTGGTGAAATATTAGCGGACCGTGATCATGTAGCTATTTTCCCAGCATCCCACTTCGTTACACGAGAAGAAAAAATGCTAAAGGCCATTGAAAATATTGAAAAAGAGTTGGAGGAGCGTTTAACTCTTTTACGTGCAGAGGATAAATTGTTAGAGGCACAGCGTTTAGAGCAACGCACTCGCTACGATTTAGAAATGATGCGTGAAATGGGCTTTTGCTCAGGTATCGAAAACTACTCGCGTCATTTAACATTGCGTGAAGCGGGGGCAACTCCATATACGCTACTCGACTATTTCCCTGAGGATTTTTTACTTGTTGTCGATGAAAGTCACGTTACGTTACCACAAGTTCGAGGGATGTATAACGGTGACCAAGCACGTAAAGGTGTGCTAGTTGAGCATGGATTCCGTTTGCCATCAGCACTAGATAACCGCCCTTTACGTTTTGAAGAATATGAGAAACATATACATCAAGCTATTTATGTATCAGCAACACCTGGCCCATATGAGCTTGAGCATTCTCCTGAAATGGTGCAGCAAATTATTCGACCAACAGGGCTACTTGATCCACAAATTGACGTACGTCCTATTGAAGGGCAAATAGATGATTTAATCGATGAGATTCAAGGTCGTATTGCTCGTAATGAACGAGTGCTTGTAACAACATTGACGAAAAAAATGTCAGAGGATTTATCGGCTTATTTGAAGGAAATGGGCTTGAAGGTGGAGTACTTGCATTCCGAGATTAAGACGTTAGAGCGAATTGAAATTATTCGCGAGCTTCGCAAAGGTACTTATGATGTTCTAATCGGTATTAACTTATTGCGAGAAGGGCTAGATATTCCTGAGGTTTCGCTTGTGGCGATTTTAGATGCTGACAAGGAAGGATTTTTACGTTCAGAGCGCTCACTCATTCAAACAATTGGACGTGCTGCACGTAATGCCAATGGTCATGTCATTATGTACGCAGATAATATGACGGATTCGATGAAAAAGGCGATTGAGGAAACGAAGCGTCGCCGAAAGCTGCAAATGGCGTATAACGAAGAGCATGGCATTACACCGAAAACGATTGTTAAGAAAATTCCTGATGTTATTCGTGCGACACAGGTGGCAGAGGAAGAAGAGTCTTATGTAACGAAGGCAACAAAAGGTAAGAAGCTGACGAAGGCGGAAAGAGAGCAATTACTTGCAACTCTGGAAGTAGAAATGAAGGAAGCGGCAAAAGCACTCGATTTCGAACGTGCTGCTGAGCTGCGCGATACAATATTTGAATTGAAGGTAGAAGGGTGAATGGCTTGTGAAAAATACTGAAATTGTCGTGCAAGGTGCACGAGCTCATAATTTAAAAAATATTAATGTCACAATTCCACGCGATCAATTAGTCGTGTTAACAGGGTTATCGGGCTCAGGGAAATCATCATTAGCGTTCGATACGATTTATGCCGAGGGCCAACGTCGTTATGTTGAATCCCTTTCAGCTTATGCCCGTCAATTCCTTGGTCAAATGGATAAACCAGATGTCGATGCAATAGAGGGATTATCTCCTGCTATTTCAATCGATCAAAAAACGACGAGCCGTAACCCACGTTCAACAGTTGGGACAGTAACGGAAATCTATGATTATTTACGTTTGCTATTTGCCCGCATCGGTAAACCTATTTGCCCTAATCATGGTATTGAAATTACGTCCCAAACGATTGAGCAAATGGTCGATCGTTTATTAACTTATTCAGAAAGAACGAAAATGCAGTTGCTTGCTCCGATGGTATCAGGGCGTAAGGGAACGCACGTAAAGCTACTGGAAGATTTAAAAAAGCAAGGCTTTGTTCGGGTACGTATCGACGGTGAGCTACGTGATTTAGATGATGCAATTGAACTTGATAAAAACAAAAAGCACTCAATAGAAGTAGTCATCGATCGTGTTGTGATGAAGGAAGGTGTCGCGGCACGTCTTAGTGATTCTTTAGAGACAGCATTACGTTTGGCAGATGGGCGTGTACTTGTCGATGTGATGGAACATGAGGAATTATTATTTAGTGAGCATCATGCTTGTCCTTTATGTGGATTTTCAATCGGGGAGCTAGAGCCTCGCATGTTTTCATTTAATAGTCCGTTTGGAGCTTGTCCAAGCTGTGATGGTTTAGGCTCAACACAAGAGGTAGATCTTGATTTAGTAGTGCCTGATTGGGACCGTAGTTTATTAGAGCATGCTATAGCACCGTGGGAACCAACAAGCTCTCAATACTATCCACAATTATTAAAGGCTGTGTGCGATCATTATGATATTCCAATGGACGTCCCAGTAAAGGATCTTCCGAAAGAAAAGATGGATAAAATTTTATATGGTTCTGGTAAAGATAAAATCCACTTCCATTATGAAAATGAGTTTGGCAATGTGCGAGATCAAATGATTGAATTCGAAGGTGTTGTCCGTAATGTGGAGCGCCGTTTTAAAGAGACAACGTCTGACTACGTGCGTGAACAAATGGAAAAATATATGGCGCAGCAAGCATGTCCATCTTGTAAAGGTTATCGCTTAAAGCCTGAAACATTAGCTGTAAAATTAGCAGATAAACATATTGGTGAAGTAACACAGTATTCGATTCAAGAAGCTGATACATTTTTCAAAGAGCTAGATTTATCAGAAAAGGATATGAAAATTGCTCGACTTGTTTTACGCGAAATTGAAGAGCGACTTGGCTTCCTTGTCAATGTAGGGTTAGATTATTTAACGTTAAGTCGAGCGGCAGGAACACTTTCAGGGGGAGAAGCGCAACGAATTCGCCTTGCGACACAAATCGGCTCGCGTTTAACGGGCGTACTCTATATTTTAGATGAGCCATCCATCGGCTTGCATCAACGTGATAATGACCGTCTTATCAGTACATTGCAAAATATGCGTGATATAGGCAATACGCTTATTGTTGTTGAACACGATGAAGATACAATGCTGGCGGCTGATTATCTCATTGATGTTGGTCCTGGTGCAGGTGTGCATGGCGGCCAAATTGTAGCGGCAGGAACACCGCAGGAAGTAATGGGAAATGAAGATTCTTTAACAGGGCAATATTTAAGTGGCAAGAAGTTTATTCCACTGCCAATTGAGCGACGCAAACCGAATGGGCGCAAATTATCAATTAAAGGTGCTAAGGAAAATAATCTTCAAAATGTGAAGGTGGATGTGCCACTTGGTTTATTTGTTGCAGTGACAGGTGTTTCAGGGTCAGGTAAATCAACGCTTATTAATGAAATTTTATATAAGTCATTAGCTCAAAAGCTTAATCGTTCAAAAGTGAAGCCAGGAGAACATAAAGAAGTAACGGGAATGGAAGAGCTCGAAAAGGTAATTGATATTGACCAATCACCAATCGGTCGTACACCTCGCTCTAATCCAGCTACGTATACAGGCGTTTTTGATGATATTCGAGATGTTTTTGCCACAACAAACGAAGCAAAGGTACGTGGCTATAAAAAAGGTCGCTTTAGCTTCAACGTTAAGGGAGGCCGCTGTGAGGCTTGTCGTGGTGATGGTATTATAAAAATTGAAATGCATTTCCTACCAGATGTTTACGTGCCGTGTGAAGTCTGTCATGGGAAGCGTTATAACCGTGAAACGCTTGAAGTGAAATATAAAGATAAGAGCATTGCAGATATTTTAGATATGACGATTGAAAATGCAGTAGTATTCTTCGAAAATATTCCGAAAATCCAGCGTAAGCTACAAACGATCGTGGATGTAGGATTAGGCTATATGAAATTAGGACAACCTGCTACAACTCTATCCGGTGGTGAGGCACAGCGTGTGAAATTAGCCTCTGAATTACACCGTCGTTCAACAGGTAAATCATTCTATATTTTAGATGAGCCGACAACGGGCTTACATGCGCATGATATTGCACGTTTACTCGTTGTTTTACAGCGTCTTGTAGAAAATGGCGATTCCGTGCTAGTAATCGAACATAATTTAGATGTCATAAAAACAGCAGACTACATTATCGATTTAGGACCAGAAGGTGGAGATAAAGGTGGTACTATTGTTGCGACAGGTACACCAGAAGAGGTCGCTGAAGTAAGTGGCTCTTATACTGGGAAATATTTAAAACCGATATTAACAAGAGATCGTCTACGTATGGAAGCTGTTTTAGCCAAAGCTTCTCAATAAAGTCCCAAAAAGTTCGTAAATTTCCTAAGGAGATTTGCGAATTTTTTTACGATAAGGGGCATACTGCGAAGGGGATGTCGATAAAAATTAAAAGTTGGGTGATAAAACGTAAAAGTTAGTCGATAAACTTCAAAAGTTGGGTGATAAAACGTGAAAGTTAATCGATAAACTTTAAAAGTTGGATGACATTCTATTAAAACGTATGTCATGTGAATAAGTTGATTGGAGTGGAGGCTGGGCGACTCCTCGGGGATCAGCAATAGAGGAACGAAGGCGTTATCACATCCTGTGATAACGCCTTCGTGACCAACATCGTGTTGGCCCGAGACCCTGGAGCGAGCTTTGCGAGTGAAGCGGCTCATCGGACGCCCCCAGGAAGCTTTGCTCTGTGCGAAAGCGAAGCGGCAGCAACAAAGGGCCCAGCCGGAACGGAAATCAACCACACGTTATGGTAATGAGCCTAAAATAAGATATATTCCCAATTTTTCGTTTTTTGGTGAAACTTTTCACAATGTGTTTCGTATAAATAATATAACGAACTGAGGGAGGCTATTTTTATTATGCAAAATGAACGTCAACGAATTTTAGAACTTGTGGAAAAAGGAACAATTTCAGCGCAAGAGGCGATTACATTATTAGAAGCATTAGAGCAACCTAGCAAGTCCACTCAAAATGTTATGAATGATGTGGTAAATGAGGACCAGTATTCCTCAACAGAAAAAGAGTCAGTATTTAAAGATGAGAGTCAAAACGAACAACAATCGCCAAAAGACGAAGATTACTCTAAATATTTCCAAGAAGAAATGCGAGATTTCCGTAAAGATTTAACACAAATTGGTTCCCTCTTTATGGATATGATGAATACGGCAGTAAAAAAGGTTAAAGAATTTGATGTAACTTCTCCATTTGGTGATAAATTCGAGTTTACACATACGGAAGAAGTTTCAGCTGAACGTGTAGACAAAATAATTGCTGAATTACCGAATGGCAATTTTTCATTAGAAACTGCTGAAGGAGATAGCTTCCAAGTCATTTGCAAGGTAAAGGCACCTCTTGTTAATGATAGTGAAGAAGAAACGCGCGCTAACTTCTTAGAGCAATTCGTTGTCAAAGAAGATGGAGATTCATTACGAATTTTAAGTCAACTTAAGCTTGTTCAAGTAAATGTTAAAGTACTTGTTCCAAAGGATAAATTAGAAAAATTATCAGTACGTTTAATGAACGGTAGTGTTACTTTACAAGATACGGATTTCGAGCAATTAAAAGTAAAAACATTAAACGGTGCGATTAAAGGCTCTAAGTTTAACTTTGGAAAGGCAGAAGTAGATTCGTCAAATGGTTCCATTGAATTAACAAATGTTCGTGGTAAAGATTTAGAGGCTGAAACATTGAATGGCCGTGTCTATTTAGATGGTGCATTGGATGAAGTTGCAGCAAAATCGGTTAATGGACATGTTGTTGTCACTACTTGCTCAACTAATTCATCGAAAATCAAAGCACAAACAGTCGCAGGAGCTGTTGAATTGTATGTGCCACGTACAATATCGTTAAGCGGTAAAATTGTTACGAATTTTGGTAAAGTAGATGTTGGTATTCAAGACGCTTCAAAAATTGAATCACAGGATCAATTTTTATCAAAAGTAGTACGTTTTGATAAAGAAATAGAGAATGCTAATCGTTTATTTATTGAAGGTGAGTCTAAAACAGGTGCAGTTTTAGTACGCTATACAACAACTGACGAGCAGCATATTTAACTAATTAAAAGCATTCAGGCTAAGCATAACAGCATAGCTGAATGCTTTTTTGCTGTTTGAAAACATAAGAAAAGCAGAAATCGACTTTCCACTATTGGGCTCGATTTCTGCTTTCTTGTATGTCGAGTTTATGTTAGTTTTGTGGCAATGAAATAACGAAATAGCAGGAACTACCACGGAATGAAATGAAACTGTAATAATAAAGGGAGAAATAGAGTGCTATAATAGAGAACGAAATACCTCTTACATGGTAAGAGATTTAGGTGGTTTAAATATGATAGAAATGAAGAATGTGACAAAGAAGTATCCAAATGGCGTTGTTGCGACAAATGGGATTTCTGTTAACATAAAGCAGGGTGAATTTGTCTATGTTGTAGGTCCAAGTGGTGCAGGTAAATCTACATTTATTAAATTAATGTACCGCGAGGAAAAAGCTACTTCTGGAGAAATCACTGTTAATGGCATAAATTTAGCAGAATTGAAAAATAAAAAGGTACCTTTTTTACGCCGCCAAATTGGTGTCGTTTTCCAAGACTTCAAACTGCTACCTCGTTTGAATGTTTATGAAAATGTAGCGTTTGCACTAGAGGTAATTGAGGAAGACCCAATAGAAATTCGCCGTCGGGTAATGGAAGTTTTAGAGCTCGTGGGGCTAAAGCAAAAGGCAAGAATGTTCCCTAATGAGCTTTCAGGTGGCGAACAGCAGCGCGTTTCGATTGCACGATCTATTGTGAATGTGCCAAAGGTCGTTATTGCAGATGAGCCTACTGGAAATCTTGACCCTGAGACATCATGGGACATTATGAATTTATTCGAAGAAATTAATGCAAGAGGTACAACTATTGTGATGGCAACCCATAACCGTGAAATCGTAAATACGATTCGTCGTCGAGTAATTGCAATTGAAGGCGGAATGATTGTCCGTGATGAGCACGGAGGTGACTACGGCTATGAAATTTAATACAGTAAAACGCCACTTCCGAGAAAGTGTAAAGTCTCTTGGTCGTAATAGCTGGATGACTATTGCCTCAGTTAGTGCAGTTACAGTTACATTAATATTAGTAGGCGTATTCGCGCTTATTATGATGAACTTAAATAAAGTAGCATCTGATTTAGAGAACGATGTTGAAATTAAAGTGTTAATTGATGAGACAGCAGATAAAACTGGTGAAAAAGCGCTCATGGAAAAAATAAAAAAATTGCCAGATGTCGCAGAGATGACTTATTCGACAAAGGAAAATGAATTAACGAAATTAGTAAAAGATTTTGGGGACGATTTTAAACTATTTGAGCAAAGTAATCCATTACGTAATGTTATTTATGTGAAGGCTTCAAATCCTCAACAAACAGCTACTGTTGCTAAAAAAATTGATAAATTTGAGTATACATATGACGTTATGTATGGTGAAGGCAAAGTAGAAAAACTATTTAATTTCTTAAATATTAGCCGCAACGTAGGGATAGTACTTATTTGTGGATTATTGTTTACAGCAATTTTCTTAATTTCTAACACGATTCGAATTACTATTATTGCACGTCGTGATGAAATAGAAATTATGAAACTTGTTGGAGCAACGAATTCGTTCGTGCGTATCCCATTTTTATTAGAAGGAATGTGGCTCGGAATTTTAGGTTCTATTATTCCGATTGCGGTCATCGCAACCCTTTACCACAATATATATAGAATTATTGCGCCCCGATTAAAAGGCGAACTTGTTCAAGTACTTGATTTCTCACCTCTTGTGTACCAAGTAAGCGGTCTACTATTACTCATCGGTGTACTAATTGGTATTTGGGGAAGTTTCATGTCCGTACGTAAGTTTTTAAAAATCTAGCTTTCGTTAGGCTCCACAAGTTGTGTTAGCCGGAATGACAATCAACCAAAATAATAGTCGAAAAGGAGTTCAACCGGTGAAAAGTATGGCGAAAAACTCATTGAAAACACTTGCTGCAGCATCTGCATTATTTCTTTTTATCCAAACTCCATCAGCGTATGCAACTAGTTTATCGGATTTAAAAGATGAAAAAAAACAAATTGAATCAAAGAAAGATGGCTTAAATTCATCCATCAATAATAAAACAAATGCTATTAATGCAAATGAAAACAAGCAACAAAAATTATTAGATCAAATTCAATCATTAAATGCTGAAATTGATAAAACAAATGGCAATATCAAAAATGTGAGGGCGGAAATCCAATCTACAAATGCAGAAATAAAAACATTAGAAGATTCTATTGCGGAGCTTTTGCACAAAATTGAAGAGCGTGATTTATTGTTAGAGGATCGTGCCCGTGCAATTCAGGCGGGTGGCTCGGTTAGCTATTTAGACGTGTTACTTAGTTCTAATAGCTTCGTAGATTTTATCGATCGATTCTCTGCTGTCAATGCATTGCTTGAAGCGGATCGACAAATTATCCAGGATCAAAAAGATGACAAGCAAAAATTAGAGGAACAAAAGCAAGTCTTAGAAAGTAAACGTCAAAAGCTCGAAGATAAAAAAGCTGAGCTTGATCGTTTAAAAGCATCATTGGATAGACAGAAAGCTGAGAAAAATAAATTAATTGATCAATTAGAAAAAGAGCAAGAAAAGCTGAAATCAGAAAAAGTATTGCTTGAGAAAGAATATTCTGAGGCCCTTGAGGTTAGTGCAGAATTACAACAAAAAATCATCGATGAACAAAATCGATTAGCTGAAATTGCTCGTCAACAAGAAGCGAAACGTAAGGCAGCCGCTGCTGCCGCAGCTAAGGCAGCTAATTCAAACAATAGTGGTGGTGGGTCAGGATCAGGATCTTCAACAGTGGATGCCCCGCAATCGAATGGTACATGGATTAAGCCAACAAATGGTCGTTTAACATCACCTTATGGCTGGCGTAATATTGGTGCAGGTCCAGAATTCCACTATGGAGTCGATCTTGCAAATAGTACAGGCACGCCAATTTGGGCAGCTGCTGACGGTGTTGTTGCCTATGCTGCACCACTTAGCACGTATGGTAATGTTGTTATCATTACACATTCTATCAATGGCGAAATTTATACAACAGTGTATGCACACTTAAATTCTTTCAATGTTAGTGTTGGTTCAGAGGTATCCCAAGGTCAGCAAATTGCAACAATGGGTATGACTGGACGCGTAACAGGACCGCACTTACACTTCGAAGTGCATATTGGCGCTTGGCGTGGACAAGCAGTCGGTAGTGTAAACCCATTGAAATATATTCCAGTATAAAAATATTGAAAGCTATACATTAGGATTACGCTAATGTATAGCTTTTTTATATTTCTATTAAACTTCTATAATATTGATTGGGTATCGACAGATCAAGATGAAAGCGAATGTTCGACACTTCTACCAACAAGATTTGTTAGTCAAGATGTCAATAAACTGAGGAAGATTGGCAGTCAGTCAGCGCAAAATATTGGGGAATCTTCACATTATGCGCTTAGAAATGATTGATAGAAAAGGCAAAGTGACGGATAGAACTATCGAAATGATGGATAGAACGTCAACTGAGTTCATGTAGGTAGGAGCAGTCTGAATAACGTTTGGGAAAGCAACATAATATGCTCATCTCGATTTTTGAAGTTTAATATATACTCATCTGTACTTATTTTATTAGCAGATGCATAATTTGGAAGCCTTTTTCCTAGTATGCCATCATTTTATGTAATATATTTGTAGTGTGAATACCTAGATGGGTATTTCAATAGAATTGTTTATCAAGAGTCTATTCTTTGATGTTTCAGGAAGATTTTTTGAACACGGTGTGAAATGACAGTTCATATAAAGATTATATGCTATGCTGTAGCTATCTGGAGGATTTATTAGATGAATAACACAGAATGGTTCTCTATTCGAGCACTAACATTACCAGCAACAGCTGTTGCTCTACTTGTGGCCTTTTTCATTGTATGGCTAGTTTTACGGGTACAATTTTCTAAGAAATGGGCGGGGGTATATGGTGACGCGGTCTTTACCTTTATTGTCGTTTGGAAATTTAGCATAATTGTCACTGATTTTAAAGCTGTTATCGCTCAATCATTTTCGCTCCTTTATTTTAATGGTGGAACAATGGGTGTCTTATTAGGGGTAATGGCAGCGTCGTTACAGCTTTGGTGGAAGCGACAACAATTTCAGTTTGACGCAACTGGAGTCGCTGCCTGTAGTTGGGCAATCATTTTAACGCAATCGATTTATCAATGGCTTGTAGTGTTACTAAATGATAATCAAACCACTAGCGAAGTGATAACTTTACTTGTGCTAAGTACACTAACAGTCCTCATATTATGGAAAATAACAGCTATCAACCGTGCTTTATTTTTATATACGATTGGTTTTATGATTGTTGCTCTCTTTCAGCCATATGGTTTATGGCAACCGGCAGTAAGTGTGAGCGTCATATTACTTATATTAGGTATAGTGATTCAGCGTTTTGCTGGCACGTCTAAATGATACGGTTCAAAATAAAGTACTAAATTATTGGGAGGTAAGGAATGAAAAAAAATATTGGGCTACTTATCGTTGTATTATTAGTAGCTGTGATGATTGGTACATATGTTAAACAGCAGATTGATAAGGATCGTGAAATTGAAACAACTTCTCTTGGAAAAGAAATAGATGAACGAAAGATTGGTTTAAGCAATGGAGATACGCCACCGGATTTTACTTTAACAAGTTTGGATGGTAAAAATGTAACTTTGAGTGAGCTTCGTGGAAAAAAAGTTGTGTTAAACTTTTGGGCAACATGGTGCCCACCGTGTAAGGCAGAAATGCCACATATGCAAAATTATTATGAACAATATGCTAAAAAAGATAATGTAGAAATAATAGCTGTCAATTTAACAAGTGAAGAACGAGATGTTACAGCTGACGCAAAAATAGATTCTGTGATGACATTTAGAGATAGCTTTGATTTAACATTTCCTATTTTACTTGATCAAGACCCGAAAAACTCAATTGGCATTGCCTATCAAATATTGACGATTCCTACAACCTATTTTATTGATTCAAATGGATATATTCAACGTGCTATAAAAGGGCCGATGAATGTAGAAATGTTAAAAAAATATGTAGATGGATTAGACTAATCAAATCAAAGAATCTGCTCCTTTTCTTAAAAGAAACGAAGCAGATTTTTTATTTGTTTATAAAGCGCCCACGATTCGTGATGGGTACCCGCGATTGTCGATAGAATACCTGCACTAGAAATCAAATACTCACGATATGCAATAGAATACTCTTGAAACAAAAATCATAGTATTCAACAAATTATTTTGAAGTTTAATCTTGTATGTTTGAAAAATAAACTTCATACAGTAGAAGAGACGGAGGAGGGAAGGTTTGCGCAAAATAATGGCTGGTGTCGGTGTGCTTGCTAGTAGTCTATTGCTAGGTAGTGGAGTTTATTTTGACTGGTTTAATTTAGGGGATAAAAAGGAGCCGGTCGTTACAGAGGTTGATTCGATTAATGAAGCGTTGAATTTAATTGAGGAAAAATCTGTATACAGTACGAAAAAAGATGTTTTGGTGGAGGGGGCACTTCGTGGTATGGCCGATGCTATAAAGGACCCTTATAGCACCTATTATTCGAAGGAAGAGGCGGAACAGCACCGACAAATGTTAGCCGAGGAAAGAGTAGGCATAGGGATTGAGCTATCTGAAAATAACGGAAAATTTATTGTTGTATCTCCAGTCCGTTCGTCCCCGGCAGATAAGGCAGGAATGCGCTCTCTCGATGAAATTGTACAAGTTGATGGCGTTCGGGTAGATGGAAAAACGATGAGTGAATTAATGCATTTAATTCAAGGGGAGAAGGGGACGAAAGTAACTATTGTCGTCTATCGTCCAAGTGAAGATAAACATATTAAAATGACGATGGAACGAGCTGCAATTTCTAATAAAACAGTAACGAGCGAAGTAGTGAACGTAGAAAATACTCCGCTAGGTTATGTGGAAATCTCACTTTTCGGTGAGAAAACAGCAAATGAGTGGGTTGCCGAAACGAGTAAATTGCTTCGAAAAGATATAAAAGGGTTAGTGATTGATGTGCGGGATAATCCAGGTGGTTATTTACATAGCGTCGCAGCGCTACTGAGCACAGTATTGGAGAAAGGCAAAGTGTTTGCCTATATGCAAAATGCTGAAGGTGCTATGGAACCATTAAAAACGGAATCAAAAAGCTTTGATGAAAAGTATTTACAGACAATGTACAAGATACCAATTGTTGTTTTACAGAATGCGGGCAGTGCATCTGCTAGTGAAGTACTTAGTGGCGCTTTAAAAAGCTGGGGACGTGCCTCCCTTATTGGTGTCAAGAGTTTTGGAAAGGGAACAGTTCAGGAGTCTTGGTCCCTGAAAAATGGTGGAGAGCTTAAACTGTCCACAAATAAATGGCTAACGCCAAAGCGCGAATGGATTCATGGGCAAGGTATTGAGGCTAATTTAGTGGTTGAACCAAATGAATTATTCGCTTTCCAAATGCATCCATTATCAGGGAAATTTAAAGAGGGAGATATGAGTGAAGAAATTGCTTATACGCAAAATGCTTTGAAAAAGCTAGGCTTTAAAATTGCTCGTTTAGACGGTTACTTGGATGAATCGACGGAGGAGGCAGTTAAACTTTATCGGGAGGATAAGAAATTGAAAAAGGCAGAAGATAATTTTAATTTGGACACTACCTTCTTTAACAGCTTAAACGAAACGTTGAAAAAATATAAAGAGGACCGTCAAAATGATTTACAGTTCCAAATGGCGACAAGCTTTTTACTGCACAATATTAAAGGAGAATAATAAATATTAGGTATGTTGATTTTAAGAAGGTAGATCGGTAAAAGGATTTTTTGTTGATATTTTGCTTGCCCCATTTTTAGTTGATTGTAGCGGAGAGCTACTTCGTGCTCTTGTCGCAGAGCGAAGCTTTCCACAGAAAGCGAGTAGCCCGTTGTAGCTTTAATCATTAGGTCTAATTAAATTTATGATAGTAACCTTGATATAGGAGCATATCTAAAGAGCATGTTTTGAAAAAATCGATCAAAGCATGCTCTTATTTAATTATAAATAAGTTGTATTATTTTTAAAACCTTAGTTCACTAAAGCCCTCATTAGCTTAATAAGGAAATGTAAAAATGATTTTCTTATGACTCATATAGGAGTGGTAATATCGTGATTGCAGCATTTGATTGTGTCAGGAAGTTGAATCCAAATGTCACAAGAGCTTATCCTCATTCTTCATATGCTTCTTGTAAAGTATCAAAACTATAGTTTGCATCAGAAGATACATCTTTTCTTTTTCCGCAATTCAATTGGTCCCTAAAAAACAATGTACTTTCTTATTTTAATCATTTTATAAGTGGAGATCTTTTTAATTTTATCCCCTTATTGAACTAAACTGAATTTTAGATAACAATAAAACATTAAATTTACTAGATTGTGAGTCTAATATTAATTTGTTTTCTAAAACATATTAAATAGGTAATTTCTCAGTGGAATGAAAAACTACCGATTTTTTTAGAGAAAAGTATTGACCTTTTTAAATTAAGAGTGTAGTATTATACAAGTCGTTAAGACAGCTACTGAAAAACAACTAAATTAGTTGTTGACATAGAGTTTGCGACATGGTATTATATAAAAGTTGCCGCTGAGAAAACGGCAACGAAATGAACCTTGAAAACTGAACAAGCAAAACGTAATCAATAAAGTTTTTACTAGCTAACCTCGAGTTAGTGAACAAAACAAAATTTTGGACATCAAACATGATGCCAGCAAAACAATTTGAGCTAATCAAATTTCTTTTTATGGAGAGTTTGATCCTGGCTCAGGACGAA